>NZ_CBFIHX010000039.1:0-28657 GCF_965662505.1 Pseudomaricurvus sp.
CTTGTCGCAGCTGGCATTCACGTTTATGACTCTGCCGTTGTTGGCAGCCTTCGCTTATTGCTTCGTTCGCTTCGTACTACTCAAATTAATCCTGAAATTCGACCGCTTTCACGAATACATTTTCCTGCTGGCCATCGGCTGGTGCATGGGCTGTGCGGAACTGGCGGTTCTGGCGGGCTTATCTGCCGAGATCGGTGCATTTATTGCGGGAATTACGCTAGCAACCAGTCCAATCTCGCAATACATTGCCATCAGCCTTAAGCCATTGCGGGACTTCTTTCTGATACTGTTTTTCTTTTCTCTGGGGGCACGCTTCGATCTCGGATTGCTCTCTGACGTACTCTTGGCCAGTGTCGTCTTGGCGGCAGCCATCCTGATCATCAAACCTCTGGTGTTCCGATTTCTGTTGCACCGCCAGAGCGAAACCGTGGGACTGGCCTGGGATATTGGTTTCCGTTTAGGGCAAATCAGTGAGTTTTCGCTGCTGATTGTGTTTGTTGCGTCCAATGCAGCCTTGATCAGCGAGAAAGCATCTGTCCTGATTCAGGCGACGGCGATCATTACCTTTTTGGTATCCAGCTACATCGTGATCTTCAATTACCCGAACCCCATTGCGGTCAGCGATAAATTACGAAGAGATTAAAGCGGACGATCTCAATGAGAAAAGTACGGGCTATTCGGTCTCATCGAGAATGCAGAAGGACAAAAAAGTGGTGAACATCGTGACAAAGGCTGCGAATGGCATCACAGGAAAAGCCAGTACCAACAATGACATGGTAAACCACAGACTGCGTACAATCTTTTGTTTGTTGCGGTATTTCTGAGTAAAGCGACGTCGGTGAAAGTGGTAATCTTCCGGCGTGTCCGACATTAACCACACGGGCTGCCATGTGTATTGACGATATAAAGACCAATAGAACGCTGCAAATGCTTTGAACAACATAGATACCCCGCTTTGCATCAATAGGAAAACGTCTGGTGGTAATTAACCCCTATCTTCTTTGCCGACCCGAGCTTTACTTGCGTGATCTTACTTTCGCGTCTTATTTTCGAGTCTTATTTCGAACCCTACCCTGAAGTATAGACAGAACTGTCTTCCGCGCTCTGATTTCACTGTGCACAGGTCACGACAACCGCAGAAATCTTTTTACCAGCTCATAAAAAAGCCGAAGCGCTACGATGAGAGCTTCGGCTAGTGTCACATGTCTTTCTATTGGACTGATGTGTGGATATTACCTTGCGTTAGGCCTTAGCCTACGGTGCGTGTCGCCTCTCGCATGGTGACAAATTCTTCAGCCGCCGTAGGGTGGATGCCAATGGTCGAGTCAAAATCAGCTTTGGTCGCACCGGCTTTCATCGCAACAGCAATGCCCTGGATAATCTCACCGGCATCCTGCCCCACCATATGACAACCCACCACTTTATCCGTGCCATCTTCCACAAGCAGTTTCATGAAAGTTCGCTCAGCGAGGCCGGATAGCGTGTGCTTCATGTGTTTGAAACTGGTGGTATAAATACGAAGGCGCATGCCTTTTTCGAGAGCCTGCTCTTCAGTCAAACCTACCGTTGAAATATTGGGCTGACAGAAAACGGCAGTCGCGATGTTTTCATAATCCACGCGAGTCGGTTGATTGTTGTACAGGGTCTTTGCCAGAGCCATGCCCTCAGCCAGAGCAACTGGCGTCAACTCCATCCGTCCTACGACATCGCCAATGGCGTAGATACTGGATTCGTCGGTTTGATAATCATCGTTAACCGCCAGGGTGCCGCTCTCTGTGAGTTTGACGGACGTGTTTTCGAGCCCTAAGCCATCGATTTTGGGCGCGCGACCTGTCGCCGCCATAACGCAGTCAACAATTCTCTCGCTACCGTCAGTCAGAACGACCTTCAGTTCACCACTGGCTTGCTTTTCGACACTCTCAATATTGGTGTCAAAAGTCAGTTTTACGCCCTTTTGAGCAACTTCATTGGCCGTGAACTCCCTTACCTCCTGATCGAAACCACGCAGGAACAGCGGGCCGCGATAGATCAATTCTGTTTCGGCACCCAGGCCGTTGAAAATTCCGGCGAATTCAACCGCGATATAACCGCCGCCTAGAACCATGACCCGCTTGGGAAAGTCTTCCAGATAAAAAGCTTCGTTAGAGCTGATGATGTGCTCAGCTCCGGGTATTTCCGGGATCTTCGGCCAGCCACCGGTGGCGATCAGAATTCGCTCGGCGGAGTACTGTTTACCGTTTACCTCTACCGTGTTTGGATCAACGATGGTTGCCCGCCCTTCAATCAGCTCGACACCCGCATTAGCCAGTATGTTGCCGTAGATGCCATTCAGGCGTTGAATTTCTTTGGTCTTGTTGTCTCGCAGAGTCGGCCAGTCAAATTCAGGCTTGGCAACACTCCAGCCGTAACCTGCCGCTGCTTCAACCTCTTCAGGGACATGTGATCCATAGACAAAGAGTTTTTTGGGGACACAACCGACATTGACGCAGGTGCCGCCCAGGAAGGTGTCTTCGGCAACGGCTACGCGAGCACCAAACCCTGAAGCCATCCGGCTTGCGCGAACTCCGCCGGACCCGGCACCAATGACGAATAAATCGAAATCAAAAGCAGACATAACTAACCCTTGGCTGAACTGAAATATTGGGACTAGTTTAATGGATCAAGAAAGGAATGTAGACCATTGCCTAAAGCAATAGTTTAAATTGGCGCGATAGTTTGCAGTTATAAGCAGCCTTAAACAGTTTGATTTTAGGCTTCGATATCCAGCTTGGAGCTGCGGTCTGTCTTGCGACGCCCTCTGCCTGTCCGGACATCAAGATATGGCTTGTCAGCGCGCTGCTTGCGACGATCTGGAGTGCGACGACGATCGTGCATGAGGTTTTGTGTCTGATCCTGAAGGTAGCCAAAGGCCTTATTGACAGGTTTGACGATCAGCTCACCCTCCAAAGGGGTCTCATTATGTACCGATGTAGAGACCTCAGAAGAAGGCGTGTTTATGATCCGCTTGGAGGGACCAGAGGTTTTTCCCGATTTTCCTGCAGATGAACTGCCGGTAACCGGGTTTTTTGGTCCAATCCTGACCATCATTTAAGCTCCTTTATTAATGCCCACATTATAAATGTCCACATTCAATAGAACCGATGTCATCATTCCACCGAAATACTCTGCGAGCATACATAATACAACTTGTATGATTGGCACTCAATATAACACTTTCGACTTAGGCGCTGTTCGCGTCAGGCCAACCCTTCGGGCGTATAATTAAACCAGGCCAGCTGGATCTGCAGTTGAACCACTTCACCGACAATCAGCAATGTGGGGGCCGACACGTTTTTGCTAACGACCAAAGCTGGCAGTGTAGCCAAAGTTCCGGTGATCACCCTTTGCTGAGGCGTGGTGCCCTTTTCAATAATGGCTGCGGGCGTTTGCTCATTTCGCCCATACTCAATTAAAGAACGACAGATTTCGTTCAGCCCGGACAATCCCATATAAAATACCAGAGTCTGATTCGGAGCTGCCAGCTCGGGCCACTCCAGGTTGACCTGATTACTTTTCAGATGTCCGGTAATGAAACGCACCGATTGTGAATGATCTCTGTGGGTCAGAGGAATACCCGCATAGCTCGCACAACCCGAAGCTGCTGTGATGCCTGGCACTACTTGAAAAGAGACGCCAGAGTCAGCCAGCAATTCAATTTCCTCTCCCCCGCGACCAAAGATAAACGGGTCACCGCCCTTCAGTCGCAGAACATTACGCCCTTCTTTGGCGAGATCTACCAGTCTTTGATTGATCTCTACCTGAGGGACAGCGTGATCGGCTTGTCGTTTGCCCACATAAATTCGTTCGCAGTCTGACGGCAACAAGGCCAAGATGGGGTCAGAGACCAGACGATCATAGAGAACAACATCGGCCTGCTGGATCAGTCTCAATGCTTTGAGGGTCAGTAATTCAGGATCACCGGGTCCTGCTCCCACCAGAAAGACTTCTCCCCATAGTTGTCCAGACTCGGCCTCTTCGAGGTGTTGCTCCATGATGGTGTCGGCACTGACAGCCTGACCGTCATACAGATGTTCAGCAACCATACCGGACAACACTCTGTCCCATAGGCGCTGGCGGACGACCTCGGAAGGTAAGCGCTGCTTGACGGTTTTACGCCAGTGTTCGGCCCAACTGACTAAAGCACTGAGTTTCCGCGGCACAAAAGCTTCCAGCTGACGCTTTAGATAACGGGTCACTGTGGGTGATCGGGCACCGCTGTGTAGAGCCAAAACAACCGGAGATCGATCAATAATGGATGGCAGGATTGTATCGCCAAGAGAGGTTCGACTGGCGACATTACAATGAACATCAAGCGTCTGACACTGTTCGGCAATCTGTTGATTGAGTTGTCGATCGCTGCTGGCTGCTACCACCAAAAACTGTTTCTCCAGCGGCAACCGTGCAACGGCAACGTTTGAACAAAGTTCAAGCGACAACTGATCTGAATACTCGGGCGAAACAGACCATTCATTCAGCGCAGAGCTGATTTCTGGCGAAATGACATGAACCTGAGCTCCCGACTTTAACAGCCAGGAGACCTTGCGGGAGGCAATATTGCCTCCACCAATGACCAGACAAGAACGGCCAGCAAGCTTAAGGAAGAGAGGGAAATATTCCATAGCGAGTTCTCCTTAACTCAAGCCTAGCCGATTTTTTCAAGCCCTCCCATATAAGGCTTGAGAGCTTCAGGGATCAGCACGCTGCCATCGGCTTGCTGGTAATTTTCCAGTACGGCAATCAGCGTGCGTCCTACCGCCAGGCCGGAACCGTTCAGCGTATGCAGTAATTCGGGCTTACCTGTGTCAGGGTTTTTAAAGCGTGCTTTCATTCGGCGCGCCTGGAAATCACCAAAGGTACTGCAAGAAGAGATTTCACGGTATTTGTCCTGAGATGGAACCCAGACTTCAATATCGTAAGTTTTGGCAGCAGAAAAGCCCAGATCGCCACCACACAGAATGACAGTACGATACGGCAACTCCAGGGCTTGCAAAATAGCTTCTGCATGACCGGTCAATTGTTCCAGAGCTGCATCAGAGTCTTCCGGACGGACAAATTGAACCAGTTCGACCTTCTCAAATTGGTGCTGACGAATCATGCCGCGGGTGTCGCGACCATGGCTGCCCGCTTCTGAGCGGAAGCACGGCGTATGACAGACATAGCGAATAGGCAGACGCTCAGCGTCGCGCACTATTTCGTTACGCATGATATTGGTGACCGGCACCTCGGCGGTTGGAATCAGGTAAAAATCCCGCTCATCGTTAAGCTTAAACAGATCGTCTTCAAATTTTGGCAACTGTCCCGTGCCATAGAGAGAATCACGATTCACCACGTAAGGCACATACACTTCTTCATAGCCGTGCTCGCCGGTGTGTGTGTTGAGCATAAACTGAGTCAACGCACGGTGCAGGCGCGCAACTCCGCCTTGCATCACCGCAAAACGGGAACCGGTAATCTTTGATGCCGTATCAAAATCCAGCCCGCCAAGTGACGCACCAAGATCCACATGGTCTCTGACATCAAAATCAAATGATTTTGGCTCACCCCAGCGACGGATTTCCACATTGTCTTCTTCGTCCGCACCTTCGGGCACGGCATCTGCTGGAACATTAGGAATACCGCTGAGGATAGTTTCCATCTGCGCCTGAACTGTATTGAGCTGTGCTTCAGCCTCACTCAATTGTTGTTTCAGGTCATCGACTTCTTTGAGCAAAGGTGCAATATCTTCACCTTTGGCTTTCGCCTGACCAATGCCTTTGGAGCGGGTATTGCGTTCCTGCTGCAGGTTTTCCGTTTTCACCTGAATGGCTTTGCGCTCTTCGTCCAGTGAAACCAGAGACGATACGTCCAACGTGAAACCTTTCTTTTGCAAGGCTTTGGCAGTTTCTTCGGGGTTGGTACGTATAAATTTGGGGTCTAGCATAGTTCTAACCAATTAAACGAGTCGTAAAGTACATTCAATGCCCAAGGCAACAGCCAATACACAGGCACAAACACTGATGGCAACATAGATTAACGCTAATTGTCCGTAACCATTTTGCCAGAGGGTTACGGCATCAAGAGAAAAAGTAGAAAAGGTGGTAAATGCGCCCAAAAAACCGGTCATCAGTAGATTGCGCCACTCAGGTGCGATGACGCCCTTTTCAATAATCAGGACATAACAGATACCCATCAACAAAGAACCCACCACATTGGCCGTTAACGTGCCCAGTGGAAAGCGGTTCGCCATTACCGGAAACAGGTAGGCTGTAACGCTGTATCGTCCCAATGCGCCTATGGCGCCACCGATTGCTACTGCCAGCCAAATCATTTCTAGTTCCTAATGCTGATGGCTCACCGGAGTGGCAGCCTGTCATCCATATTGATGATTTTCCAGTTGGGAGTCCTCAACCGGATTACTCCTGATATCGGTGCCAATCACTGGCCTTGTCACACTCTTCGAGATAGCGAAGCTTTTCGCTGATTTTCTGTTCCAGACCCCGATCTACAGGACGGTAGTAGTGTCTGGGCTCCAGGTCTTCTGGAAAGTAGCACTCACCGGCAGCATAGGCACCCGGTTCATCGTGTGCATAACGATACTCTCTACCATAATCGAGCGATTTCATCAGCTTGGTCGGTGCATTCCTTAAATGGATAGGCACATCGTAGCTGGGTTGGGATTTTACATCCGCCATAGCTTCGTTAAAAGCCTTATATACCGCATTGCTCTTAGGTGCAGCGGCTAAATACGTCAAGGCCTGAGCGATAGCCAGCTCCCCTTCCGGGCTGCCAAGTCGCTCTTGGGTCTCCCAGGCGTTCAGACAGATCTGTAGAGCACGGGGATCGGCATTACCAATATCTTCACTGGCCATGCGTACGACTCTTCGTGCGATGTAGAGCGGATCGCAACCGCCGTCGATCATACGTGCAAACCAATAAAGAGCGCCATCCGCCGATGACCCCCGTACGGATTTGTGCAGCGCGGATATCTGCTCATAAAAGACGTCACCGCCTTTATCAAAGCGGCGAACATCGTTTGCCAGTATTTCCTGTACGGCAGCTTCCGTGATGGTTTTCTGACCATCCACTTCGTCGGCCAGGTCACTGGCAACCTCCAGCAGATTTAATGCTTTTCGCCCATCTCCGTCGGCGGCATGAGCCAGAGTACTGAGAACGTCTTCATCAATACTCCAGGAACCCGTTCCCAGGCCTCGTTCCGTATCCTTAATCGCTTGTTGCAGCATTTGCATCAGGTGCTCGTGTTCGAGATTTCGCAACACGTAAACCCGGGAGCGAGACAGCAACGCGTTATTGAGCGAAAAAGAAGGGTTTTCGGTGGTGGCACCGATAAAGATCACCGTACCATCTTCAACGAAGGGCAAAAAAGCATCCTGCTGTGCTTTGTTAAAACGATGGACTTCATCAACAAACAGGATGGTTTTTTGGCCTGACTGCTGCTGCAATTGCTGGGCAGTGGCAACGGCGGCGCGAATGTCTTTCACACCGGCCAGTACGGCAGATACCGTCTCAAAATGGGCATCACTGATATCGGCAATCATTTTCGCCATGGAGGTTTTACCCACGCCCGGCGGTCCCCACAGAACCATGGAGTGCAATTGCTTACGGACAATCGCCTCACGAAGCGGTTTTCCGGGAGCAAACAAATGATCCTGACCGATGTATTCATCCGGGTGCCTCGGCCGCATACGAGCAGCTAATGGCTGGTAAATGTCCTGAGAAAATAAATCAGCCATAAAAAATGATTGGCGAGGCCCTTTATATTGAAAATTGGTGTATTGAAGATTGATGTATTAAAAAAAGATCGCTTAAATCAGTCCTGCTTCAGAACATCCGCGCCTTCCGGAGGCTGAAACTGAAAATCACTGATTGGCTTGCTGTTTTCTGCCTTAACATCGGTTAAGTCGAATTGGGTGGTTTGACCGAAACTGTCCAGAATCACCATCGTCTTGATCAACTCGTCTTCAAAGGTAATATCCAGACGCTGATAGGCTTCACCGGTTTTTTTCGGTCTGAGCGTAAAATCAGATTTCCCTTGTTGCACAGCGTCGTTTTCAACCACATAGAACTGGTTTTCTATTTTTTTCAGGTCTCCGGAAAAAATAATCGCAGGAGTCTGATTCAGGTTGTCCGATACAGAGCTGATCGTCACCTGCTCAAGGTCTTCGTCGTACAACCAAATGCGGTTTCCATCGGTAACCAATAACTGCGGAAACGGCGCTACGGTTTCCCATCTCAATAACCCCGGACGCTGCATGACAAAATCGCCACTGGAACGAGACAGCACTTCGCCCTCTGCATCCTTTTGAACTTGTGAGAAATGGCCGCTCAGCGCACTGACGGGAGACAGCTGAGAAACCAACGATTCTACCGCTGAGTTGGCAGTCACCTGAATAGACAGAAGTAGACCGCTGACAACAAGCAAAGTGGAAGTGAGCAAATTCTTCATACGGTATGATCCTGATTCATGTTGTAGGTTGTTTGACAGCCTATGACATAAAAGCTGAAAGTAGACTGAACAACCCCGTCATTCCCTGCAATGAATATCAAACTATTCTGGCCCCGGTGGCGCCAGCACCTCACGGTTACCGTTCGTGCCCATTTCACTGACGACCCCTGCGGCTTCCATCGTTTCAATCAGGCGAGCCGCCCGGTTGTAACCTACACGCAGCTTACGTTGCACGGAAGAAATCGAGGCTTTACGGGTTTTACAAACAAACGCTACCGCTTCATCGTAGAGAGGATCCGACTCTTCATCACTGCCCTCTTCGCCTTCCGACGCCAGACCCGGTACTGGAATGCTGTTGGTACTGTCATCAATCACGCCTTCGAGATAATCCGGTTCTCCACGTCGCTTCCAGTCTTCAACAACGTTATGAACTTCGTGATCATCCACAAAAGCACCGTGCACACGTAGCGGCACACTGGTGCCTGGCGGCAGGTACAGCATATCCCCGTGACCAAGAAGCTGCTCGGCACCACCCTGATCCAGGATGGTTCTTGAATCGATCTTGGATGAAACCTGGAATGCAATTCGAGTGGGAACGTTTGCTTTAATCAGACCGGTAATCACATCGACGGACGGACGCTGAGTTGCCAGTATCAGATGAATACCTGCCGCACGAGCCTTCTGGGCAATTCGAGCGATTAACTGTTCCACTTTTTTACCGACAATCATCATCATGTCGGCAAACTCGTCAATTACGATGACGATAGCAGGCAGGGTTTCCAGATTCGGCGGTGTTGCCTCTTCGGAGCCCGGTTCAAAATGCTCTTCTGGCTTAAACAGTGGATCCGGGATCGGCTCACCACGCTTGTTGGCTTCTTCAACCTTACGGTTAAAGCCAGCGAGGTTCCGCACACCCATGGCCGCCATCAATTTATAACGACGTTCCATCTCGCCCACGCTCCAGCGCAAGCCGTTGGAGGCATCTTTCATGTCGGTAATCACTGGAGTCAGCAGGTGCGGAATGCCCTCATAAATCGATAATTCCAGCATTTTCGGATCGACGAGTATCAGGCGAACTTCTTTTGGCGTCGACTTATAAAGCAAGCTCAGCAGCATCACATTCACGCCCACTGACTTACCGGAACCGGTAGTACCAGCAACCAGCAAGTGAGGCATTTTGGCGAGATCGGCTACAATCGGTTCACCTCCGATGTCATGACCTAAGGCCATGGTCAGAGGTGACTTGGAATTGTCGTACACATCCGAAGCCAGGACCTCACTGAGGCGCACCATCTCCCGATGTTCGTTCGGAATTTCGATACCAACCACCGATTTGCCAGGAATAACTTCAACAACCCGCACACTGATGACCGCCAGAGAACGAGCCAGATCTTTTGCGAGATTGGTAATTCGGCTGGCTTTAACACCGGCTGCTGGCTGCAACTCAAAACGTGTGACCACTGGCCCTGGCAGAACGGAGACCACCTCGGCATCGACATTGAAATCTTTTAGCTTGAGTTCGAGCAGTCGGGACATGCCTTCCAGGGATTCTTTTGAATACCCTTTGCCACTGGCTTTATCGGCCGGGTCCAGCAAGTTAATCGGTGGTAATTCCCCAACCACTTGAGTATCGAACAAAGACTTTTGCTTTTCCTTTTCAATCCGCGGGCTTGGCTTGGCTTTTTTGACGGGCTCAGAAATTTTCGGCGGCGTGCGTACTTTCTGTTTTTCAACCTGTCGTTCAATAGCCACCTTGCGTTCTTGTTGAACCTTTTCAACTTTCTGCTTTTCCTGACGATTTTGTCGATAAGCTCTCCAGCGAGACCCCATATTATCGATGGTATTCAGAGTGAAACGTCCAATGTTGTCCATTAAGGCCAGCCAGGACAGATCCGTGAATACCGTCATGCCAAACAGAAACACAGCCAGTAACAACAGAGTACCGCCGGTATAACTGAACGCGGCCTCAACACCTGAAGCGACACTCGAGCCCAGGATTCCCCCGTTTGAAAACGGCAAGCTGTCAGAGTGAACTCCGTAATACATGGACGCCAGAGCTGTTGCAGCCAACATCACAAGAACAAAACCGACAAAGCGCAATCCTGCAACCACCGCGTCAAAAGGAACGGGATGACTTCTGTCTCTGAATACCAGCCACGCACGATAGGCGATCAGCAAGGGGAACAAAAACGCCATATAACCAAACAAGGAGTAGAAAACGTCTGCAAGCCAGGCTCCAAACACCCCTCCTGCGTTTTGCAGTGAGTCACCTGTAGCTGTACGAGACCAACCCGGATCGGTTGGTGAGTAAGTCACCAGAGCCATTAAAATGTACAGACACAGCGCCACAAGGCCGATCAACGCCCCCTCTTTCAGTATGCGCAGAGGTACACCCCGATCGGTTTCGTTTTTTTGCGTAACGGTGTTGTTGGAAGATTTCAAAGATTCACCCGGTCTTCACTTTATAAGGAGCCCCAAATCGGCGGGCTGGTTTTGTTGCCCATTCTATCATTCCTGTTGGGATTGTCCTGTGATGGGGCTGTTTTTATCGTTTTTATGCATATTTGTGTGCAGTCAGGTCGAATCGCTCATAAATTCATCAAGATGCAGCTTGAGCTGCTTAAAATACATGCTTACACGTCAATCAGCTTCAAAAAGCCGCACCTTTTCGGTATCCAGAAAGTAGCTATCCGACGGTGATCCCCACAGGAAACCGGTGGCCTCAGCATAGTAGCCGCCAATTAAGTTAATTGTTGCTGCCTACTGGTCGTGCACTCCAGATTTCCCTATCATTAGCCCACTTTTAGATTCATCTATTTTCGATTCACCAAATTTGGGATTTCTCCATGAGTGACGCTCAGCACCATCAGATCATCATTCTGGGCTCTGGCCCTGCTGGTTACACCGCTGCTATCTACGCAGCTCGCGCAAACCTGAAACCGGTTGTGATCACCGGCATGCAACAGGGTGGCCAGCTGACCACTACCACTGAAGTTGAGAACTGGCCTGGCGGCGTTGCCGACCTTCAAGGTCCAGATCTTATGGTACAAATGCAACAGCATGCCGAGCGCTTTGACACTGAAGTCCTCTTCGACCATATCCACGAAGCAGACCTGTCCAAACGCCCTTTCACCTTGAAAGGCAGCAACACCTACACTTGTGATGCACTGGTTATTGCGACTGGCGCTTCTGCTCAATATTTAGGCTTACCTTCCGAAGAAGCCTTTATGGGTAAAGGTGTTAGTGCCTGCGCCACCTGTGATGGATTTTTCTACCGCAACCAGAAAGTCGCGGTTGTCGGTGGCGGCAACACCGCTGTGGAAGAAGCCCTCTACTTGTCCAACATTGCATCAGAAGTGACTCTGATCCATCGTCGTGACAAGCTGCGCTCCGAGAAAATCCTGCAAGACAAAATTCTTGAGAAAGCCAAGAATGGCAACGTCAATATCATTTGGGACCACACTCTGGATGAAGTTCAAGGTGATGATTCTGGTGTCACCGGCCTGCGCCTAAAAAGCATGAAAGATGACAGCACTCAGGAAATTGATGTTGCTGGCGTCTTTATTGCAATTGGACACAAGCCCAACACCGATATCTTTGCCGGCCAGCTGGACATGAAAGACGGCTACATCATCATCAAAAGTGGCCTCAACGGCGAAGCCACCAGCACCAGTGTTCCCGGTGTATTTGCAGCCGGTGACGTGGCAGATCATGTCTATCGTCAGGCGATTACCTCTGCCGGCGCTGGCTGTATGGCTGCCCTGGATGCAGAGAAGTTCCTCGACGACCTGTAAAACCCAGGTCCTGGACAGGCTACGGGCTATAATGCCCATAGCCTGAACAATCTCTATAGTCTGGAAAAACTAATAGTCTGAAAAACCTAGTAGTCTCGAAAACTATTAGCCTGAAAAACCTATATACTTTCGCCGCTTCACCCATGCCACCACACAATCGGCATATACATGACTCAACTACCCTGGCTTGAACCCGGTTCAACCGACTTCCCCTCTACCCGACTTGCCCTCACAGATCCCAATGGTCTTTTGGCCGTCGGTGGCGATTTGAGCCCTGCACAACTGTTAGCGGCTTATCAGCGTGGCATCTTTCCCTGGTTTGACGAAAGTCAGCCCATCCTCTGGTGGAGCCCCTCGCCGAGGCTTGTGCTAAAACCTTCCGAGCTGCATATTTCCAAAAGTATGCGCAAGCTGCTCCGCAAGGCCCCTTTCAGGGTGACCACTGACACCGCGTTTGAAGAGGTAATAGAAAGCTGCGCTGAACCACGAGACGATCAGGATGGGACCTGGATCACTGAAGAGATGCAAGCGGCTTACATCCATCTTCACCAGCTGGGTTTTGCGCATTCGGTTGAAGTCTGGGATGGAGAGGATCTGATAGGAGGTCTTTACGGTATCGCTCTGGGTAAGGTGTTTTTTGGTGAGTCCATGTTCAGCCGAGCCAGCAATGCCTCAAAATACGGCTTTATCACACTCATTCAGGCATTAGATGCGCTTAATTTCGGAATCATTGACTGCCAGGTTCACACCCATCATCTGAGCAGTCTCGGTGCCAGAGAAGTGAGTCGGAAAACTTTTGAAGAGTATCTGGTAAGCTATATTAATAGAGACACGATTAATAGAGATTCGATTAATAGAGATTCGATTAATAAAGACACGGACAGAACCCAGGACACCGGAATTCCTGAAAACAACACATTTGAAACACCTTATAACATCGACGCACTGAAAGCTCGCTGGCCTGCCACGCTTCTCAGTGATTCATCCACTTAATCTATACCCTAAAGGTTGTAGCATGAGTGATTTGGCGCACATTCGACTTTTCGCGACTCACCCACATGGGTGCAGTTATTTGCCGGACGAAGAAGCCACAACAGTTTTTGTCGACCCCAATCAAAAAATAGACGCTCAGCTGTACACTACCCTGTCCGAAAGCGGATTCCGCCGCAGCGGTAAACACCTTTACCGACCACACTGCCAAAACTGTCAAGCTTGTGTTGCAGCCAGAGTCCCTGTCCGGCATTTCAAAGCCGATCGCAAACAGCGTAAATGCTGGAATCGGAACGCCGACCTGATGGTATCCAGCAGCCTCGACATTAATACCGACGAGCATTATGAGCTCTATGCCAGATACATTGAGGAACGGCATGCAGACGGCGACATGTACCCTCCCTCACGAGAACAATACTCCAGCTTTCTTACCCGCGAATGGGGCGTTACTGAATACCTGGAGTTTCGGGATGAGGGGCGCTTAATTGCTGTTGCAGTCACCGATCGAATGGATAATGGTTACTCCGCGGTCTACACCTTCTTCGATCCCAGCGAAGAGCGCCGCAGCCTGGGTGTTTACGCGGTTTTATGGCAGATCGAACTGACCCGTCGTCTGAATCTGGATAGTGTCTATCTGGGCTACTGGATTAAGGATTGCGACAAAATGAGCTATAAAACCCAATATCGTCCTCTGGAATTACTCACGAACAACCGTTGGGTGAGGATAAATTAGCCCAGCTATTGGCTCACAGAGCATTTTCAGGCACAATTCACGCCTGCTCGAATCCGGGCATCCAGATTTCATCGTAATTGAGGACATTGCCGAATGGCAAAAGAAGATAATTTTGAAATGGAAGGGGAAGTCGTAGACACCCTGCCTAACACTACATTTAAAGTGAAGCTTGAGAACGGCCACGTCGTTATCGCACACATCTCAGGTAAAATGCGCAAAAACTACATCCGTATCTTAACGGGTGACAAGGTTAAGGTAGAGCTGACTCCTTACGATCTCAGCAAAGGCCGCATTACTTACCGCGCCCGCTAATACTGCATAAGATACCTTGCAGCACGGCACTTGGCACTTCCGGCAAGAAGTACACCTAGCAAGAACACCGGTAGCTAGAAACACAAGCTACAGCCCTCGCTACTGAGGCACACCTCCTGCTAACTTCAACAATGCAAACTCTGAACTTCAGAGTTTGTTGCCGGCTGTCGTCCGTGACTATTGTTGCCTCATCGGCAAGTGATATAAAAGCTGACTGCTTTATCCAGCAGCCAGCTTTTTTTGCATCAGAAAGGTTGCGACCTACGCCGCAACCTTCACCTTCAGCGTCAGCTCGTCATCCTCCAACACAACATCGACCACACCGCCATTGCTGGACAAATCACCAAATAGCACCTCTTCTGCAAGAGGCTTCTTGAGTTTCTCCTGAATCAATCGAGCCATTGGGCGCGCGCCCATTTTCTCATCATAACCGTGCACCGCCAGCCATTCACGGGCCTCGTTGTTGACATTCAAGGTCACACGCTTGTCATCCAGCTGAGACTGCAGCTGTACCAGGAACTTATCGACGACGGTTTTGATGACATCAATCGTCAACGGACCAAACTGAATGATCGAGTCGAGGCGGTTACGGAATTCCGGAGTGAACATTTTCTTAATCACTTCCATGCCGTCCGAGCTATGATCCTGACGCTTAAAGCCAATTGACGCACGACTCATCTCTTCAGCGCCGGCATTAGTTGTCATCACCAGGATGACATTGCGGAAATCTGCCTTGCGCCCGTTGTTGTCAGTCAAGGTACCGTGGTCCATCACCTGCAATAACAAATTGAAGACTTCGGGATGTGCCTTCTCGATCTCATCCAGCAGAACCACACTGTGTGGGTGCTTGGTCACAGCGTCAGTCAGCAACCCGCCTTGATCAAAGCCAACATAACCAGGAGGCGCCCCGATTAAGCGGGAGACCGTATGCCTCTCCATGTACTCGGACATATCAAAGCGTGTCAGCTCTACACCCAGCGAGGTAGCCAGCTGTTTACAGAGCTCGGTTTTACCCACACCAGTCGGCCCGGAAAAGAGGAAGGAACCAATGGGTTTTTCAGCGACATTCAAACCTGCGCGCGAGAGCTTGATGCTAGTGGACAATGCATCAATGGCTTCATCCTGACCAAATACGGTCATTTTCAGATCGCTATCGAGATTACGCAGCTGATCGCGATCGGAGGAGGACACGCTTTTCGGTGGAATACGTGCAATCTTCGCAACCACGGCTTCGATATCCTGAACACCGATGACTTTTTTACGCTTTGAGGGGGTCAACAGCTGTTGATAAGCCCCCGCCTCGTCAATGACATCAATGGCTTTATCCGGCATGAAACGATCAGGAATATAGCGCTCTGAAAGCTCCGCCGCAGCCTTGAGGGCCGTATCGGTGTAGCGAAGATTGTGATGCTCCTCAAAACGGCTCTTCAGCCCCTTGAGAATCAAATAGGTATCGTCCACATTCGGCTCGTTGACATCCACCTTCTGGAAACGGCGGGAAAGTGCGCGATCCTTCTCAAAAATACCGCGATATTCCTGGAACGTGGTAGAGCCCACGCAGCGAAGATCACCGGAAGTCAGCAGTGGCTTCAGCAGATTAGAAGCATCCATGACGCCGCCGGAGGCCGCTCCGGCGCCGATGATGGTGTGAATCTCATCGATAAATAGCACCGCATGGTCCTGCTTTCTCAACTCTGCCAACAAACCCTTAAAGCGTTTCTCAAAGTCACCACGGTACTTGGTGCCTGCCAACAGAGAACCCAGATCCAATGAGTAGACGACACTGGCTGCCAATACTTCCGGCACTTCGCCATCCACAATTCGCTTGGCAAGACCTTCAGCAATAGCCGTTTTACCCACACCGGACTCACCAACCAGCAAGGGGTTGTTTTTGCGACGGCGTGTCAAAATCTGACACACTCGCTCAACTTCATTCTGACGTCCTACCAGCGGGTCAATGCGACCCAGCATGGCTTCTTCGTTCAGATTAGTGGCATATGATTCCAGCGGGCTCTGAGATGGAGAATCCCCTCCAATACTGGTCTCATCACCTAAATCCTGAGCCGGGTCATCATGGTGCTCATCATGCCCTGCCACCTTCGAGATACCATGGGTGATGAAATTCACCACATCGATACGAGCAACACTCTGCTGTTTAAGGTAGTAAACCGCCTGGCTTTCCTGCTCACTGAATATCGCAACGAGCACGTTGGCGCCTGTAACCTCTTTTTTGCCAGAAGACTGCACATGAAAGACAGCCCGCTGTAACACACGCTGAAATCCCAATGTAGGCTGGGTTTCACGCTCGGTATCGTTCTCAGGAATTAATGGCGTGGTAGAGTCCACAAACTCAATGAGGTCTTTACGCAAAGCGTTGAGATCCGCACCACAAGCTCTGAGAACGCTCGCAGCAGAATCATTATCAATTAAGGCCAGCAAGAGATGCTCAACGGTCATAAACTCATGTCGTTTCGACCTGGCACCTTTAAAGGCAAGATTTAAGGTTACTTCTAAATCTTTGCTCAGCATTGGCTATCACCTCTAAAGCAACTGTTCGTGAAAAAATCCTTTTGGCTAGTCCTTAAATCTGCCCGGAAGCACCCACTCCATTGAGGGCTATTGGCTCGAGGACTACTCTTCATCTTCCACCGCCTCTATCTCACACAACAGCGGATGTTCATTCTCCTTGGCATATTGATTCACCTGGGCCGCTTTAGTTTCAGCAATGTCTCTGGTAAATACACCGCAGACCGCTTTGCCCTGAGTATGAACCGTTAACATGATGTTTGTCGCCTGCTCTCTGTTCATCCCAAAAAAGACTTCCAGCGTCTCAACGACGAATTCCATTGGAGTATAGTCATCGTTAAGAAGAACCACTTTATACATGGAGGGACGCTTGAGTTTCGGTCGGGATTCTTCGACCGCAACCCCCATGTCATCGGCGTAGTCATCATCATGGTCATCATCGTGACTACTTATACTTAATCTTAGATTATGTTTATCCGGATTACCCATTAAAAGCCTCACATCAGGCGTTCAAATATGCAACAAACCGGCCGCTTTGCCGGCATTTTGGTTAATTTTTTTACTTGACTTGATTTTTTTAGTTCGATATAAGAGTCGACAGCTACGTAAAGTAAGCCAAGTATCAATTTCGATGTCAGGAAGTATACCGTTATAGGTCGTGCAGTTATACGCGAGTAAAAACCTTAATTACAAGCCCTCAAATACGACTTAGGTACTACGGACTTATTACAATAAAAATCACCTGACAACACAACTGACACCACAGGCTAACAGTTAAGGAATTCTCTATGCCAACAGGTACAGTTAAGTGGTTCAACAACGCAAAAGGTTATGGCTTTATACTTCCTGAAGACGGTGGAGAAGATCTTTTCGCCCACTACTCTTCCATCAATATGGAAGGCTACAAAACCCTGAAAGCAGGTCAAATGGTGACTTTTGATGTCATCGAAGGGGCTAAAGGTCTCCACGCTACCAATATTCAATTGCCCAGTAAAATGAAGCAGGATTCAGAGACCCCTCTCTCTAGGATGTCTGCCAGTAGCGCAGAAGCTGTAAGTTAGGCAATGAGGCTGCACGTTAGCTAAATTGGAGGCTGCGCACCAGTCTGACCCTTCAGCTTCACAATCCAAACTGAAATGATCAAATCAACATCGCCTCAACAACGCCTGATAAAGATCAATCAGGCGCTGTCCTGTAGGTGATCGGGAGGTGATCGGGATGATTACCCCATGTGCTTGATTAACTCCTGACCAAATTCAGAACAGGATTTCAGCTCCGCATCATCCATCAAACGCTCAAAGTCGTATGTGACGGTTTTAGCGCCAATTGCCCCCTCCATTGCTTTAATGACCAGATCAGCAGCCTCATTCCAGCCGAGGTGCCTGAGCATCATTTCAGCAGAGAGTATTAAAGACCCGGGATTAACCTTGTCCTGACCGGCGTATTTTGGTGCAGTACCATGTGTCGCTTCAAACACCGCCACGCTATCAGACAGATTCGCGCCTGGCGCAATGCCGATCCCGCCAACTTGCGCAGCCAGTGCATCCGACAAGTAGTCGCCGTTCAGGTTCAGGGTTGCAATCACGCTGTATTCAGCCGGGCGCAGCAGCACTTGTTGCAGCATGGCGTCCGCGATCACATCTTTAATAATAATTTCCTGCCCGGTATTTGGGTTTTTCATGCTGCACCATGGGCCGCCATCAATGGGCGTAGCGCCAAACTCTTCGCGAGCCAACTCATACCCCCAGTCACAGAACGAACCTTCTGTGAACTTCATGATGTTGCCTTTGTGAACCAGGGTTAACGACGGCAAATCCTGATCGATGGTGTATTGAATGGCTTTACGTACCAGGCGCTTGGTGCCCTCTTCCGATACAGGCTTGATTCCAATGCCGCAGTTTTCAGTGAAACGAATTTTAGTCACACCCATTTCACTGGTGAGAAAATCTATGATTTTGGTAGCCTCAGCTGAGCCAGCTTTATATTCAATACCCGCGTAAATATCTTCCGAGTTCTCACGGAAGATCACCATGTTGGTTTTTTGCGGCTCCTTGACTGGCGACGGCACCCCGGTGAACCAGCGGACGGGTCGCTGACACACAAAAAGGTCCATTTCCTGCCGAAGTGCGACATTCAGAGAACGAAACCCACCGCCGACAGGAGTGGTTAAAGGTCCCTTGATACCGACACTGTATTCTTTAATCGCCTCCAATGTTTCAGCGGGAAACCAATCCCCCTCGTACATTTCCGCCGCTTTTTCTCCACAGAAAACTTCCATCCAGGCGATTTTTTTCTTACCGCCATAGGCCTTTTCAACGGCGGCATCCGTAACGCTGATCATAACTGGCGTGATATCCACCCCAATACCATCACCCTCAATGTAGGGAATGATGGGGTTATCAGGCACTGTCAGGGAATAATCATCGGCAACGGCAATTTTGGTGCCGGAAGACGGGACTTGTATGTGCTGATACGCCATATTAATGCTCCATTTAAGGTCAGTACTTACGCTCACAAGGGACTTGTGATTTGAATTTTGTTTGAGGGGTTTTCTAGATTATAGCTGGCTACAGGGAATAACAAGCTGATCACTGCATGGGCGTCAAATACAACCTGGCCAAAGAAGCGCGCGCCAGAACCGCCGAAAGATAAAAACACGAAATCCGATGCATAAACAACAGGCAAAAAAAAGCCCCGGCAACTCCGGGGCTTTAGGTATCACTGACCTGAATAGAATTACAGGCCTGGCATCAACGTAACGCTGATGTTTCAGACCAAGCAATCAAGCCAGTACTTTTTTCAATGCATTATTGAAAGACTCGCTCGGGCGCATAGACGTTGAAGCCTTGTCCGCGTCCAGACGGTAGTAACCACCCAGATCAATGCCTTGTCCCTGAGCCTGATTCAGCTCATCAACAATCGTCATTTCATTGGCGGTCAGTTCTTGCGCCAGACCCGAGAAGATTTCTTTCAATTCTTGATCATCATTCTGCTCGGCCAATGCCTGAGCCCAGTACATGGTCAGGTAGAAGTGGCTGCCACGGTTGTCCAGCTCTTTCACTTTGCGTGAAGGTGACTTGTTGTTGTCCAGGAAACGTCCGTTGGCAACATCCAGTGTATCGGCAAGCACCTTGGCTTTAGGCATGCCAAAAGTGTTGGCCAGGTGAGTCAAGGATTCTGACAGTGCGAGGAACTCACCGAGGGAATCCCAACGCAGGTGCCCTTCTTGTACAAACTGCTGAACGTGCTTGGGAGCAGAGCCACCAGCACCAGTTTCAAACAGACCGCCGCCATTCATCAAGGGAACAATCGACAGCATTTTCGCACTGGTACCCAGCTCGAGAATTGGGTACAGATCCGTCAGGTAATCACGCAATACGTTACCGGTGACGGAGATGGTGTCTTCGCCGCGACGAATGCGTTCGAGAGAGAACTTGGTCGCATCCACAGGAGACATGATGTAAATCTGAAGTTCCTGAGTGTCGTGCTCCTGCAGGTAGACTTCAACTTTCTTGATCAGCTCTCTGTCGTGAGCACGCTCACGATCCAGCCAGAATACGGCAGGTGTTTGGGTGGTGCGTGCACGATTTACGGCCAGCTTTACCCAATCACGGATAGGCTCGTCTTTCACCTTACACATGCGGAAGATGTCATTTTTATCAACATCCTGCTCCAGCAGAACCTGATCATCTTCATCAATGATCATGATACGGCCACGGCCTGGTGACAAAAAGGTTTTGTTGTGCGAACCGTACTCTTCCGCTTTTTTCGCCATCAGACCAACATTGGAAACACTACCCATGGTGGATGGGTCGTAAGCACCGTTGGCCTTACAATCTTCAATGACTGACTGATAAATGCCAGCGTAGCAGCGATCAGGAATCACAGCTTTGGTATCGTGAAGCTGTCCATCCGGACCCCACATCATGCCAGAATCACGGATCATCGCGGGCATGGATGCGTCCACGATAATGTCACTGGGCACATGCAGGTTGGTAATGCCTTTATCGGAATTAACCATGGCCATTTCAGGGCGCTTGCGATAGCAAGCCTGAATGTCCGCTTTGATCTCTTCCTGCTTGGAGGGACGCAGCTCTACAATTTTAGAGTAGAGGTCGCCAATGCCGTTATTAACATCAACACCCAGGTTTTCCAGGATCTTGCCGTGCTTCTCGAATACAGGCTTGTAGAACTGCTTAACAGCATGGCCAAACATGATGGGATCAGACACTTTCATCATGGTGGCTTTCAGATGCAGAGAAAACAGCACTTCCTGTTGCTTGGCGTCTTCAATTTCACGCTCAAGGAAGTTGTTCAGAGCACGCACACTCATCACGGCCGCGTCGATAACTTCACCCACCAGAACAGGGGTTTTCTTACGCAGAATGCTGATTTTGCCGTCGTCACCAACGTATTTGATGACTACATTGCCTTTCTTTTCAACGACGGTGGATTTTTCACTACCGTAGAAGTCGCCGTAAGTCATGTGAGCAACGTGGGATTTGGAATCTGCAGACCAGACACCCATGCGGTGGCTGTTCTTTTTGGCGTAGGCTTTAACGGAAGCTGCCGCACGGCGGTCAGAGTTACCTTCACGCAAGACCGGGTTTACGGCGCTGCCCTTAACCTGGTCGTAAAGTTCTTTGATTTTGGCTTGTTTGTTATCTGCTGGTTCATCTGGGTAGTTTGGCAGATCAAAACCTTGAGACTGCAGCTCTTTGATGGCAGCCTTCAACTGAGGGATAGAGGCGCTGATGTTCGGCAATTTGACGATGTTTGCCGCAGGAGTTTCAGCCAGCTCACCCAGTTCCGCCAGATCATCGCTGACGCGCTGATCTTCAGGGAGATACTCTGAAAGATTCGCCAAGATACGGGCTGCCAGAGAAATATCTCGGGTTTCGACTTGAATGTCGGCCTTGTTGGCAAAAGCCTGTACGATGGGCAACAGTGAATAGGTTGCCAAAGCCGGTGCTTCATCGGTCAGCGTGTAAATAATCTTGGGTGTATCTTTAGACATTTTATCTCCCATACGTCTGATTTATCGTATTCTATGAGCCATAACCGAATGGCTTTTGACCTGCTCGGCTCCTCATTTTCGCGGCGGATCATAACAAATGCTGTCCGTTTTAGGTAGTAAAATTACATCAAGGATAAGAACCATTACTCTATGAGTCGCATTATTCTGCTCAACAAGCCCTTTCAAGTGCTCAGTCAGTTTCGTGACAGCGATGGCCGCCCCACCCTCAAGCAGTACCTGCCAAACCATACCGGCTTCTATCCTGCCGGCAGACTGGACTACGACTCTGAAGGGTTGATGTTACTAACCGATGACGGCCAACTGCAGCACCGCATTAGCGACCCCAAACACAAACAACCCAAGACTTACTGGGCTCAGGTGGAAGGGATACCAGACGAAGAATCCCTCAGGCAATTCAGGCTCGGACTTGAACTTAAGGATGGCCCTACACGCCCAGCCAAAATCAAGGCCATCCAGCCTCCAGCGTCGCTTTGGGAGCGAATCCCGCCTATCCGGGAGCGTCAATCGATTCCCACTCAATGGCTCGAAATCACCCTCAGCGAAGGCCGTAACCGCCAGGTTCGACGTATGACCGCAGCCATTGGCCACCCCACGCTGCGCCTGATACGAGCGTCTATTGGAAGCTGGGCACTGGACAACCTCCAGCCCGGGGAATTCCGCGAAGAAACTGTCAACACACCGACCCTGCCTGAGAAAAGAAAGCCAGCACCACACCATAAAGCCCCCAGAAAAGGACGCCCTACCAAGGGCAGTAAAGGCACTAAAGCCCCTGTGAACAAACCAGTCAAACCGAAAAAGGGCAACAAACGGCCTCCAAAGAGCTCTTAACGAGCCTTGCTCTATGTTGTAAAACTACAAATTCGTATAGCTGTAAGTATTTTTGAGCCGCAAGTCCTTTTAAGCCGCCAGTATTTGCAAGCCACACAGATTCACACCCGGAGCTAACCAGTTATGCCAGAACACGACAAACGCCCGCACGCCACGGTAGCCACCATAATTGAGCGCGACGGCCATTACCTGCTGGTCAAAGAGGAGCGCGACGGAAAAGTGGTCTACAACCAGCCAGCAGGCCACATCGAACACGGTGAATCGGTGATACAAGCCGCGGTTCGTGAAACCTTTGAGGAAACGGGCTGGCATGTCCTCCCCACCCGCTTTGGAGGACTTTCAAGCTACCACGCCCCCAATGGCATCAGTTATCTTCGCAGCACGTTAATCGCCGAGGCTCTTGAGGAAGTGCCCAATGTCGTGCTGGATGAAGGCATTATCGAGGCGGTGTGGCTAGACTATGAAGAAATTCTGATGATTGAGGATCAGTTACGCAGCCCTGTAGTAAAAAAGGTCATTGATGACTACCGGCTGGGTATCTCCTACCCTCTGGATCTGATCACTGAGTTTTCCGCCTCTTCCTGATTCTAACGACTTTAGCGCCATAAATTTATGAAGCAGCATCAGAAAAGCTTTTTGCAGGTTCGCAAAGCCACCAGTTTCGGCGCGCACCTGACGCAACAGCTGAATCACGAGGGCGAAAAGCTGCCCCGAGAGTTCACTCTGGTGGTGTGGAATATTTTTAAGCGTCACGGAGTTGAAATATTCGACAACGACATATGCGACCTGGCCCACCGTTCCGACATTCTTTGCCTACAAGAAGTGCTGGCCAGCAAGCAACTGGATCTTCCTCAGGAGCTCTGGACTCTGAACCACAACTACAGCACTAGCTATCATCGTCCAGATGGGTTTACCGAAGGGGTCCTGACCGCCAGCGGCTACCCCATCCACAAACAGGGACAAGCCTTGCTTAGCCTGAGGCGTGAACCGGTTACCCGAACCCCCAAAGCGACCGTCATCAGCCTGATGCCCACCGCCTGCGGTCAGAACCTGCTGCTGATCAACCTACACATGCTGCTGTTTAAGCGGCGCTCGGTATTCAAGCTCGAACTGGAGCAGATCCTGGCAGCCTGCGAGCGATACAGCCATCTGCCGGCGGTATTTTGCGGCGATTTCAACACCTTTACCCGCAGCCAGTTGCGACTTCTGGATGAAATACTGGGTGCCGCGGGGTTTGAACGCTGCCGGCCATTTCACAAGCCACGCACACGTCGCTATCTGGATCACATCTATATTCGCGGTTTACACCTGCTTGAAATGGAAATTATTGATACCATCTCTAGCTCAGACCATTCTCCATTGATTTGCAGGGTGGCACTGGCCTCCGGATTGTAGAATCCGAGCCGGAAACCACCCGATTAGCGGAAACCACCCGATTAGGAAGTACCTTTGACTACCCAGCCACACAATTCCAGCTCTTCAGAGGCAAAAGACGCCTCAGGCTCCCCAACCACTTCAGAGACCAAAGTCATTGTCGGCATGTCCGGCGGTGTTGACTCGTCTGTCTCTGCCCTGCTCCTGATGCAACAGGGTTATCAGGTCGAAGGGTTGTTCATGAAAAACTGGGATGAGGACGACGGTACGGAATATTGTTCCGCCAAGGACGATCTCGCCGACGCGGAAGCGGTCTGTGACAAGCTCGGTATCAAGCTTCATACCGCCAATTTCGCCGCAGAATACTGGGACAACGTCTTTGAGCACTTTCTCGAAGAATATAAGGCGGGCCGAACCCCCAACCCGGACATCCTGTGCAACCGTGAAATTAAGTTTAAGGTGTTTCTGGAGTACGCCGAGGTGCTGGGCGCAGATCTGATCGCTACAGGACATTATGTCAGGCGCGGCGACCAAAACGAGCACACCCACCTGCTCAAGGGGCTCGACAACAACAAGGATCAAAGCTACTTCCTGCACGCTGTGGGAGAACAGGAGTTCTCCAAGTCCCTGTTCCCTGTCGGTGAGCTTGACAAATCAGTGGTTCGCCAACTGGCCGAAGAGCACGACCTGATTACTCACAACAAAAAGGACAGCACCGGGATCTGCTTTATCGGTGAGCGTCGCTTTAAAGATTTTCTACAACAATACCTCCCCGCCCAGCCAGGTGATATTGTGGACGATCACGGCAATATCATCGGCAAACACAGCGGCCTGATGTATCACACCATAGGTCAGCGTCAGGGACTGGGCATTGGCGGCCTGAAAAACGCCAGCGATGCTCCCTGGTACGTGGCCGGCAAGAATCTCGAGACCAACCAACTGATCGCGGTTCAGGGAGCGGATCATCCATTGCTTCTGAGCCCTGGGCTGGACGCCGGACAGACTCACTGGATTAATGGAGAACCGGCTACCCAAACCTTCCGCTGCATGGCAAAAACCCGTTACCGCCAGCCGGATCAAGCTTGTGAAGTCACGTTAAAAGACAACGGACAACTGACCGTAATCTTTGATGACGCTCAACGTGCAATTACACCGGGACAATCGGTCGTGTTTTACCAGAACGATATCTGTCTTGGTGGAGCGGTGATAGAACGAGCTCATTAATACGCTCTCCCAAAACACGGCTGAGAGCATAACCACCTCGAATTAACTTTCATAATGGCATTCAACCTACTGAATACCAAAGGATTTATACCTTGAGTAAAAACTGGAATGACATCACTCTGGCCATGGCCGGAGTTTTTCAGGCAGCTGGATTGGTCGAACAATTGGCCAAAACGGGCTATGTTCCATCGGATGCTCAAAAAGCCTCGATACAAAGCCTTTTTGTGCAGAATCCGGACGCCACGCTGGATGTGTTTGGCGGCCACACGCAGAACCTGGAGTTAGGTCTCAAAATCATGAGCGACCTGCTCCACCACCACCAAAATCGTGATTATCCGGACACTCTGCGCTACGTTCTGGGCATGCTGCACTTGCAAAAGAAGATGATGGGTCGCAAGGACATGCTGGAAATCATCGGCAAACGGCTTGAGCAGTGCGAACGACAGGCCGAGCATTTCGACATCACCCACGAGAACGTGCTAGCCAGCCTCGGTGGACTTTACGGAGACACCATCAGCACCTTCAAATTCCGCATCCAGGTGATGGGAGACTTTAGCTATTTGCAACAAACCCGGATTGCCAATCAGGTCCGCGCCCTGCTGTTTGCCGGCATTCGTGCAGCGACACTCTGGCGCCAGGTGGGCGGCACCCGTTTTCAGGTTGTTCTGCAGCGCAAAAAGCTCTCAGAGTGTGCCGATCGACTTCTGAAAGAACTGAATTGATTGTTAGGCACTGCGGAATTAACGACGCCTTAAACGCAAATTCCGCTCTTTAGATAAGATGTCGGCATCATTTTCCGGTATGATGCCGGCCTTAATGTTCGGCAACCTATCCCCGAACACTTCTCCCCATCTGACAGACAAATGGTTTTGATGACTATGGACCTCTCCGCATTAACTGCTGTATCCCCAATCGACGGCCGTTACGGCAGTAAAACTGCCGACTACCGCAACATTTTCAGTGAATTCGGCCTGATTCGTTGCCGTGTTGAAGTTGAAATCCGCTGGCTCCAACAACTGGCCAAACACGACGGCATCAGTGAAGTACCAGCGTTCAGTGACGACGCTAACAAGACGCTTGACGACATCGTCGCCAACTTCAACGAAGAGCACGCCGCACGCATCAAAGCCATTGAAAGCACTACCAACCACGACGTAAAAGCCGTGGAATACTTCATCAAAGAGCAGTTTGCCGGCAATGCCGAGCTGGAAAAAGTGATGGAGTTTGTTCACTTTGCCTGCACATCTGAGGACATCAACAACCTGTCCCACGCTCTGATGCTGCGCGACGGCCGCGATACCGTATTGCTGCCACAAGCACGCCAAATCGTCGATGCGATCGCCTCCATGGCTCAGGACTACGCCGCTGACCCCATGCTGTCTCGCACTCACGGTCAAACAGCCTCTCCAACCACTGTCGGTAAAGAAATGGCCAATGTGGTAGCTCGCCTGCGTCGCCAGGTAGCTCAGATCGAAAAAGTGGAACTGCTCGGCAAGATCAACGGCGCCGTGGGCAACTACAACGCTCACCTCTCTGCCTACCCTGCCATCGACTGGCAAGCCAATGCTGAGACCTTCGTAGAAAGCCTGGGGCTGAGCTGGAACCCTTACACCACTCAAATCGAACCACACGATTATATCGCTGAGCTGTTCGATGCAATTGCCCGCTTCAACACCATTCTGATCGACTTTAACCGTGACGTTTGGGGCTACATCTCTCTGGGTTACTTCAAGCAAAAGACCATTGCGGGTGAAGTGGGCTCTTCCACCATGCCGCACAAAGTGAACCCGATCGACTTCGAAAACTCCGAAGGCAATCTGGGTATCGCCAACGCCATTTTCGGTCATCTGGCCACCAAACTGCCAATTTCCCGCTGGCAGCGCGACCTGACTGACTCCACAGTGCTGCGCAACATGGGTGTGGGCTTCGGCTATTGCGGCATTGCTTACGCCTCTGTCCTGAAAGGCATTGGCAAGTTGGAAATCAACCGTGCACGCCTGGAAGAAGATCTGGATAACAGCTGGGAAGTGCTGGCTGAACCCATCCAGACCATCATGCGCCGCTATGACGTGCCAGAGCCTTACGAGAAGCTGAAAGCCCTGACTCGCGGCCAAACCATCAATCGCGAAGTCTTGGCTGCGTTTGTGGAGACTCTGGACATTCCGGAAGAAGCCAAGCAGTCCATGCGTGAGCTGACTCCAGCCAACTACATTGGCAATGCTGTCTCGCAGGCAAAAGACATCTGATCGATAGCCAAGAGGCCAACCGAAAGGTTGGCCTAATTCCCCCTCCTGCCGTTCCTTTTCCACATTAACTGCCAATTCATTTCAGAAACGACCTGCTTATGACGACTCCCTTGACTCAATTAGGCAGCATCAGCACCGATGAGTTTATCCGCGATTACTGGCAACAAAAGCCACTGCTGATCAAGCAGGCAATACCGAACTACCAAAGTCCGGTCAGCCCTGATGAATTGGCCGGCCTGGCGCTGGAAGAAGAGATTGAATCCCGGATTATTCTTGAAGAGGGAAAAACGCCCTGGGAGCTGCGCCGCGGTCCGTTCCATGAAAATGACTTTAACAGCTTACCGAAAGACAAATGGACCCTGCTGATTCAGGCCGCAGACCACTATATTCCCGAAGTTGCAGACCTGTTGGATCAATTCCGCTTCATCCCCAGCTGGCGACTAGACGACATCATGATAAGTTACGCCACCGATGGCGGCAGTGTTGGCCCCCATTACGACCAATACGATGTGTTTTTGCTGCAGGCCGGCGGTCAACGTCACTGGCAAGTGGGTCAAACCTGCAACAGCAGCTCTCCCAAACGGGACGATACAGATCTCCACATTCTGACGGAATTCCACGAACAGGAGTCTTTCACTCTGGAACCTGGCGACATGCTTTACCTGCCACCCCAAGTGGCTCACTGGGGAAAAGCTCTGGGCGATGACTGCATCACCTATTCCATTGGCTTCCGCGCCCCCAGTCAGGCAGAGATTCTGGAAGAACTGCTGCAAGAACACCTCAGCAACCTCACCGAAGATGACCGTTTTCAGGATATAGCGTTCCCGCCGCAGGAACACACAGGGGAAATCTCTCAGGCCGCATTACAGCAAATTCAGCAACTGTGGCAGCAGGCAATCACCCCGGACAAACTGGAAAACTGGTTTGGCCGTCATATGACGACCCCCAAGTACGATGCCGATGACCTAATCGGGTTGGATGACCTGACGCAGGATGATGTACCTGACTGGAACAGCGAAGACACCCTGATAAGAAATCCCGCCTCTCGCTTTGCATTTATCCAGTTTAAAGAAGACCTCACAACCCTGTTTGTGGACGGCAACAGCTATA
>NZ_CBFIHX010000040.1:0-7512 GCF_965662505.1 Pseudomaricurvus sp.
AGTATGCACAAGGTGTGAATAATCTGTCTCTCGTATTTGGCAGTAGAGATAGTGCGTTTTGGGATGTTGATGGTATTCTGTTTACGGTAATAGATATCAATAACAATGTGCTTGCCGAGGATGTGGCTTTCGAGGGAACGACCCTTAATTTGTCAGGTTATTCTAATGTAGCTCGTGTTGAAATCTATGGCGCCCAAAGTGAGAGTTTTGAATTCTGGGGCGATACATATCGAAACTACACTGATGTCAGTATCCAGACATTGAACTTTGAATCAGCGATTATTGATGTGCCAGATCCTGAATTAGTGGATTACACCCTAACTGACTCCGACGGCCAATCAGACAGCGCGCAGTTAAGCATTTATGCCATAGACAACACCATTAATGGCACAGCCAACGCTGACAGTATTGTTGGCAGTGCCGCCAATGATGCCATCAGTGGTGGTGCCGGTGATGACGTGCTTAGAGGTGCAGCCGGCCACGACACCTTGGCTGGCGGGGAAGGCGACGACGAGCTGTATGGTAATGCAGGCTTGGATAACCTGTCCGGTGGTGCGGGTAACGACAGCCTGTTTGGCGGTGCGGACAATGACACCTTGGCCGGTGGTGCCGGTGACGACCTGCTGGATGGCGGCACTGGCGACGACATCGTCAAAGGTGATGATGGTAATGACCTGGTGTTTGGCGGTGCTGGCAATGATCGTCTGGAGGGTGGCAAAGGTGCCGACACGCTTTATGGCGGTGCCGGAAATGACACCATTCTGGGCGGCGAGGATGCCGATATTATCTTCGGAGGTACCGGTAATGACACTCTCACCGGCGGACAAAATATCGATACGTTTGTTTGGCAGGTAGCTGATGTTGGGGCGGTGGATGTGATCACTGACTTTGAAGTTGATGTCAATGGCGATGTTCTCAACTTTGCCGACTTGCTACAGGGAGAGGATGACACCGCTGAGACGTTAGATGATTATCTGTCATTCACCAATGACGGTACCAATACCACCATTAGTATTGATGTGGATGGCGATGGTTCTGGTACCGATCAGCAGGTCATTCTGCAAGATGTGGTCATTACCGGAGATGATCAGACGATTATTCAGCAATTGCTGGATGACGGTAATCTGCATGTAGACTGAATACTTGTCTGATTCATTTGTAAAGGAACCCAAAAGGCGCAGATTTATCTGCGCCTTTTGGGTTTTATTCCACGGTTTCCAAATCCTCTTCTATCAACCGTAACAACGCTTCGTACATCGCTTCACGAGGGTAATTGTTGCGATTGGCGAAGGTGTGTCCGATCAGGTTGTGAGTCCGGGCAATAGCCGTTGAAATCGCCCAATGATCGGCGTTCAGGTAGGCGACCAAATAGCTGTTGGGTATAAACTGATCGTAAAAGATTATCTGACCATCATTGCGGGCATCCACTTTAGCCAGTTTGTTATAACTGATTTTTAATGCTGAAGATATGTTGTCCGGTGATGGATAGCTGATGAGCGAGTAATACGGAATGCTTGGGGGCAATTTATTCTGTGCCAGCCACGTCTGGCGTGTGGCGGGTTGCAAGTCGCTCAGGGCACCTTGATCATCGGCTTCACAGGTGGCTCCTGGAAACAACTCCAGTAAATTGACGACACCATCGCTGAACTCGTTAGCCAGCGGTGAGCCACCGATTGCGCCAGAAACGCTGACCATCGCCGCAATGCGGGGCTGAATTTCCGGATACAATATCAGAGCTTCCAAGGTGTCGGTCGCACCTTTTGAATAGCCGATCAAAAGCAGGTCGGGATATTCTCCGAGTGGTGGGGTGGCCATGACGAGATCCCGGATGTACTTTGCGTTATGGCGTCCGCTGGCCAATCCGTTGATACGGGGACTGTGCCACTGATAGCCAAATTGACTCAGGTGTGTAGGAATCGTGTCTTCTTCTGCGAGCCATTCAGAGACACAATCTCGACCCAGGCCGGGGATAAACACCACTTGTAGTGGCCGCTGGGATGGCCCGAGGTTTACGGACTTGCCGTTGCCTTCTGGAGTCTGTCCCAGTGATGTGAGGGCCTCTTCGCAGGGCATGTAATCCGGGATTGTGTCCTTTCGGGCCTCCAGTACTGCACAGAATATTTCTTTAAAACGGCCTCGTTTATCTTGCTCGAGGTGCTGAATCGCGGGCACCCGCATCAGGGGGGGAGTATCTGTAGTGTATGGGTGTAGAGGTTTGGAGATACATCCGTTTAACATCAGGCCGACCATCACCAGTATCGAGCTGGTGCGTAGTGATTTAATCACATGCTGAGGGAATGGGATCATCATTGATCCGCCAGTGGTTGCAGTTGAGATTCCCCTTTACTGTGAAGGATGGGATCGATGGAATCGTTCCAATCCAGATCGAGGGCCTCTTCCGGAGTGACGGGTTGGGAGGAGGGCCAGACAATCAAACGTAAACCATCGGTAAAATAAGGATCGTCCGTCAGGTTCACTTTCGGGTTATCTGCGTCGGCTTTACCTACGCCTTGAACAAAGGCAAAACGGCCAACGGCATCGCTTTGCAAGAGGCTGTCTAGCAGGTATTCCCGGGCTTCATCCACGACGGGATCAATAACATGAGTTGTCAGTGTGGAGGATTTCGGAGTTAGCTTGACGCCGATATCTCGGCTGATCTGACCCACCCACACAGCTTTACCCTCGCTGCGAAATGGAGCCATCCAGAGGCGCAAATGGTTGCGCTGATTGATGTTGGATCGCCCGCGCTGGAGAGCAACATCCTGCTTGCGACCAAAGGCATAAAGGGCGCTCACGGGAGCCATCAAAAACGCCTTTTCAGCAATCGCGGCGCCGATCATGCGGCGGATACTGTCCACGGTAATGGCTTCGGTAAATGCCCAGCCACTGCTGCTTAACGCCGCAATAACGTCTTCGCCACTGCCTATCAGCACAATATTCAGTGGGTCACCTGTCGCCGATAAGGATTCATTGGTGGTACAGCAAGGCAGCTCCCGCAGGCGCACCTGTGTCTGCTCAAGTGTCAGGTCCGGCAGTTGGTGACGGTTTGCGTAACGCTCCCGTAACTCAGATTTTTCATAATCGAAGCCTTCTGTGGGCAGCAGCATGGCAAAACGTACTCTCACGCCCCGCGATTTACCTTTCAGGCGAACATCGATTAAGCGTCCACCACGCGCATAGGTGGCGTAAACATAGCCTTCAATCACTTTACCGGATGAGGAGTGAAAGGGCAGTGCGTGGTCGCGGAACAGCTTGGTGTTATTGATGCGATCTTCTGAGGAAAGGCCTTCAGCCGTGACTCTGGCGGCTTCATCGGCAGAATAGTAATTGGGGTCAATCGCGTTGGGCAGCAACCAGTAATCAGCGTCGCTGTTGTTGGTGATTTTCAGCCAGATAGGTTGGAGGTTGTGTTCGGCCATCGGCACACCAAAAAATGTGGATGCCTTATCGTCGGTAGGGATGGAAACTTCTACGGTAACGCCATGTTGCTCTGTTGTTTGAATGCGGCCCAGTTGCATAGGCAGGTTTTGATCGGCAGCAGGTTGATATTCCGGCACCCCGAGACAGCCGGATAGAAAAAACGCCATTAGCACCATCAAGAAACTCAGAAAACCAGACTTGAACGTGATTGCATGCCTGTAGTACAGATAAATGTACTGGTAAGAATACTGATAGAAGTACTGGTAAGAATACTGATAGAAGTACTGGTGGGAGTACTGATAGAAGTGCGGGTGAGAGTGGCCTTCCACTGAGTGTTCAGGGCTAACTGCTATACTCATGATTTCTCTTTAGGTTTTCTTTTAAGTTTAGCCCAATGGAAGGCGTTTTCGCATAGGAGTTGAGGTACTTGGGAGCCTGTTATCAGATTCTGTTAGCAGATCCTCATACATTATATGAAACCTATTGTTTCACATTATGGCATAGCTGTTCTTCTGTTCATAAGTCTGTTGACGGCTTGCGCCCCTGCATCCCACAAACCTTCAGCAGAAGGAAATGGTGAGCCGCTTGAGTTGATCGATAAGGTGGGCTCTTCAGCTGTGCTGGATCCTGACAGTGTGTTTCTGGGCAGTCCTCAGGAGGAGGTCGGCCGTGATGGCCTGTTTGGGGTGCGTGGTTCGGATGAGTGCAAAGTCGCCATATTGCCTGGTGGAGAGGATGCCTTTGCCGCACGTATGGATAGCCTGAAAAAAGCCACGCGATCGATCCGTATTCAGGCCCTGGTGTTCAAGGGCGATGAGTCAGGCCTGCGCATTGCCGAAGTCCTGAAGCAAAAGCGGGCTGAAGGTGTTGATGTTAGGGTAATCGTGGACGCGTTTTCCAATCCCTGGCTACAAACGCAATGGATGTTTTTTGACCTCAAACAGCACGGGATCGAGGTCGAAGGCTACGAAGCGATGGCACTGCAATGGCTTAATGAAATACCTGTGCCATTTCTATCATCACATTTCGACCCGTTTCGGCTGGATAAACGGTTTCACGAAAAGATGTGGATCATCGATGGTGAAACGGAGAGTGCGGTTGCCATCACCGGTGGTCTGAATATTGGCAATGAATACTTTCGGGCCGAGCCGGACAATCCTGACAAAACATGGCGTGACCAGGATGTCATTGTGCGTGGAGATATCATCAAGGACATGGTAACTGCGTTTGATCGCAATTTTGACTATCTGATCGGTATTAAGAAAAGCCGTGGCATTTTCAATACCAACCTGTATTGGCAGGCTACCCGGAATGTTTTGGCTAAAACGGGTAAGGTGCCAGTGTCGTTCTCGACAGAGGATCGTATTAGTCGTTATGTGGCTCAGCTGGAGAACCATCAACCCGAGCTGGATTATCGCCCGGCAACTTGCCGTTTTCTGCAAAACCGCCCTCGTTTTGAGGAAAGTTATATCCAGCAAGCCTACATCAAGTTGTTTGAGCAGGCACAGGAAGAGATCCTGATTGCCAACGCCTACTTTATCCCCACGCCGACCACTCTGAATGCGATCACGTCGACGGTAAAACGATGCGTCTCCGTCACGCTGATTACCAACAGTCCTGAAACGAATGATCTGCCTGAAATCAGCCTGGTAGGGCGCTCATTTTTTAAGCAATTGCTGGCTGTGAACGACTCTTCTGAAGTCGCTGCTTGTTCGGATGACACAAGGCTGGAAATCTGGGAGTGGATTGGTCAAAAGGAGCAGGACGCCACCAGAAGTCAGGGCACCATGCATTCAAAATTTGCGATTATTGATCACGAGTTGGTTTTGGTTGGCTCTTACAATCTGGATCCCCGCAGTGAAGTGCTCAACAGTGAATCAGCTATTGTGTTTCTGGAACCTGTATTGGGGGAGCGTTTGAGACGCCAGTTTATGAGAGAGGATTTATTGTTTAGCCGTCGGGTAACACCTGAACTGGCGACGTTATACGAAGCTCCGACAGATCCTGTAGAGCGCTTTCGTCAGTCCATGGGACATCTTTTTAAAGAGGAGTTGTAGATTAAGACTATAGTGCGAATATAGTGGTCGAGGTGGTCATAGGCAGGTTGTACTAGAGATGTTAGAGCAGAGATGTCAGAGCAGAGATATTAGAGTCGAGATGTTAGAGCAGAGGCTTTAACCGAGTTAATACAACGTAAATAAACTTGCCAGACGATCATCTATCCAGCTCTGCATTTTAAAATTCTTCAAAAATGCACAATGTGAGCCGTAACGTGTGACTTCTACTGATAAGTGCTCGCTAAGTTGTTTCGTGGGAACCATGTTGACCCGCACAATCGGATCGTCTTCGCTGGTGATGATGGTAGTGGGTGTTATCAATTTCCCCAATCGTTCTTCGCGTAAGTGATAGGCGTCAAAATAGCTGTCGCAATCGTTGAATGGTGTGTAGCCGGGAATGAAAAACTCGTTCATTTCTTTCAGGTTGGACACTCGTTTGAGCTGATCAAGGTAATCGTACTCGGGATAGTGTTGAGTTTTTTTCATCAGTGACTGCTTCCATTTGCGGACGAAGTATTTTTCGTACATCGGAAAGCCTGAACTTAAGTTGTTCATGGTGTCGTGGGGGCATATCACCGGGCAAACGGCGACGGTGCGGTCAATGCGGTAGGCGTGTTCCGTTTGGGCAATGGAAGTGCGCAGTGCAAAGTTGCCGCCCAGCGAAAATCCAGCAAGGCAGTAGTGTTGATGGGGGTATCGCTGTTGTAAATCCACAAGGGCGCCAGTGATGTCGGTCAATCGTGTGGAGTTAAAGAGCTCTTTGTTGAGGTGATGGGTATTGCCGTGATCGCGAAAATTCAGCCGAAAGATGGCATGCCCTTGATCAAATAGTGTTTTGGCTCCCGACAATATATAGGCAGAGTCACTGCTGCCTTCCCATCCGTGCAAAAAAATTACCAGCGATTTGGCGTTTTCCTGAGGGTTGTAAAACCCTTGCAGTCGGACACCATTGTCGCTTTGGAGCAGAATTTCCTGTGAGGCTTTCTGAAATTCCCGGGTACGCTGATTGACCAGCCATTTACGCAGACCTACGCTGGAGGCTATGTTTTGAACATGACGGTTGCGCAGCCCTAATGGCGGTGTAAACGTTATTGCTGTATTGGGTAAACCCGTGTTGGGAAAACCTTTGTCTGGAAAATCATTGTCTGGAAAATCGGCCATAGGTCAGTGCTGTTGGGTAGTTGTTGTCGTTTAGACGTTAGGGGCGCTTAGAAATTAGGGGCGTTTAGTCGTTATTGCCGGTTAAAAGATGGCTGTCATACCATAATGACTCCGTTGTCCTATGGTACGCTGGCTTTTTGAAGGAAAACAGTGGTTGATGACAGTCCAGTGAGTCAGCCCAAAAGACAAAACCGCAGACAAGGCCAAACAGGTTCAGTAAGATAGGCGCCAGTCACGGTCAGGTAGCCGGTAATAGGTAGAGAGTTAAGAGTTATGTTAGATAAAAAACTGTTGAGTTTATTGGTGTGCCCGGTGAGCAAGGCTCCTGTTGAGTACGATAAAGACAAGCAGGAGTTGATATGCTGGGCCAGCGGCTTGGCCTATCCGGTGCGCGATGGTATCCCTGTCATGCTGGAAGGCGAGGCACGTCAGATCAGCCTGGAAGAAAAAGAAGCCCATCAGGCCAGTAAACCAGCCAGCTGAGCCTGTCTTTACGCCGAATCTGTTTTTAAGGAGCGAATTTCATGTCGGACGTCTCTATTTTTACCCGTATTATCAATGGCGAAATTCCCGCGGATAAAGTGTACGAAGATGATGACTGCATCTGTATTAAGGATATTTCCCCCAAAGCACCGGTGCATTTGCTATTGATACCCCGCAAACCGATTCCCCGCTTGGTTGATGCAACAGCAGACGACAAGGCTTTACTGGGCGCTTTAATGGTTAAAGCGGGTGAAATTGCCAAAGAGAATGGCGTAGGTGATGCCTTTCGCTTAATCGTCAATAACGGCGAGGAAGCCGGACAGACGGTCTTCCATCTACACCTTCACATTCTGGGTGGTAAAGCGTTCTCGGAAGCCCAGTTAGGCTTTTA
>NZ_CBFIHX010000040.1:7522-28218 GCF_965662505.1 Pseudomaricurvus sp.
ATCTAATTCGTAAGTCCTTTCTGGCCCTGTAAAGGTCCTGTTCCAGTAAGTAGGCGCCGCCAAGCGTTTTGTTGACTATAGTGCCAATTAGTTGGCAAAACCGGGCGCCGAATTCCTCTATGTGCTAATGTCTTGTTTCCGGTCACAAAACGGTAAACATCGATTCCTTATACTTCTGTCATCATTCATTATCGAGTGCAGTAAATGACAACAGTGACATTCAGTCGCTGGCAAAGGACGGCCTGGCAAGCAAAACGGCTAGTGACAGCCTATAACAATCACCTTTCACTTCATCAAAAATACCTGACGTGGTTAGCATCGGGTTTGCTGGCGGCATGTGGCTGGCTTCTTATCTCATCCTGGAGCAGCCTGTTTCAGGAGGCCTATCAGGGCCAAACCCTGGCTTTGGATGAATATCGGTTGATCAGTCCGCCGGTTGAACTCCAGATGATGACCTACAACGCGTCCGGTTTGACTTATAACCCCGATACAGATTCTCTGTTTGCGGTCGCTAATAACCCTCCCTACATTGTGGAAATGGACAAGCAGGGGCAGGAGTTAAGGAAAATCACTCTGGATGGCTTTGACGATACCGAGGGCCTGGTGTTTCTGGGTAATGGGCGTTATGCCATTATCGAGGAAGATCACCGCAGCGTTGTGATTGTGCGCATTGATCCTGAAACCGACGTGTTAAGACGAGCAGAGGGTAAAAGTGTGACTTTTCCTTTGACTCAGAAAAACAATAAAGGGTTTGAGGGTGTGGCTTTTGACTCGGCGGCCCAGAGCTTGTTTGTGGTGAATGAACAGCAACCGAGAGAAATTTATCGCATTGACGGAGCGGTTGATCCTGAAGCTTTGAGCTTCTCGATTACGACTCCCTGGTCGATGGAAGACAACTCTCTGGATAAAAGTGACCTGTCGGGATTGCACTACGATCACCGCACAGGCCATCTGCTGATTCTCAGTGACGAGTCGAAGGCTCTGACTGAGTCAACGATCGAAGGTCGGGCAATTTCAAGACTTTCCCTATCCAGCTCTCGAGCGGGATTTGTAGACGGTGTTCCCCAAGCTGAAGGCATCACCATGGATAACGACGGCATGTTGTATATTCTTAGTGAGCCTAATCTTCTCTACCGGCTGGCACCTCCCAGAGGTCCAGTGGCGGCAAAAAGCTCCGATCAACCTGTGACTACAGACAGGAATCGGGCAAAATCAGGGTAAATACCCGGGAAAAAGTCCTCTCGGGACTCGGTGTTTTGGCTGGCTTCTTATATACTTAGGCGCTTTTAAATCGGGTAAGGCGCGACAAGCGCTTTACTCAACGGCCAGCCATCGGATCGAGAGTATATGAAGAGCGCAGAAATACGCGACGCCTATTTGCAGTTTTTCCAGAGCAAAGGACACGAGATTGTCCCCAGCAGCTCACTGGTACCCGGCAACGACCCCACCTTACTGTTCACCAATGCCGGCATGGTGCAGTTCAAAGACGTTTTCCTTGGTGATGACAAGCGCAGCTACAGCCGCGCTACCAGCTCCCAGCGCTGCGTGCGTGCGGGCGGCAAGCATAACGATCTGGAAAATGTAGGCTACACCGCTCGCCACCATACTTTCTTCGAAATGCTGGGCAACTTCAGTTTTGGCGACTACTTCAAACAGGATGCTATCCACTATGCGTGGGAGTTTCTGACGTCGTCTGAGTGGCTGAATATCTCCGCTGAAAAGCTGACCGTGACCGTTTATGAGGAAGATGACGAGGCCTACGGCATCTGGAAAGACCAGATTGGTGTGCCGCAAGAGCGCATCATTCGCATTGGCGACAAGGGCGGCCGTTACCAGTCCGATAACTTCTGGGCGATGGGCGACACCGGTCCCTGTGGCCCTTGTACCGAAATTTTCTTTGATCACGGTGAAGAGATCTGGGGTGGCCCTCCAGGAACGCCGGAAGAAGACGGTGATCGTTTCATCGAAATCTGGAACGTGGTCTTCATGCAGTACAACCGCAGCGCCAATGGCGAGATGGCGCCTCTGCCAAAACCGTCGGTAGACACGGGGATGGGGCTGGAGCGTATTGCCGCCGTCATGCAGCACGTTCATTCCAACTATGAAATCGACCTTTTTCAGGCCCTGTTGAAAGACGCAGCCGACAAAACCGGCACGGCAGATCTGGAAAACAAGTCTCTGCGCGTGATTGCTGACCATATCCGCTCCTGTTCTTTCCTGATTTCTGATGGTGTTTTGCCTTCCAATGAGGGTAGAGGCTACGTTCTGCGCCGTATCATTCGCCGTGCCGTTCGACATGGCCACAAACTGGGTCAGAAAGACGCGTTTTTCCACAAGTTAGTGGCTGGTCTGGCCGCTCAGATGGGTGATGCCTATCCCGAGCTGAACACTCTGCAAGCTCAGATCGAAAAGGTCTTGCTGGCTGAAGAGCAGCAGTTCGAGAAAACTCTTGATAAAGGCATGGCCGTGCTGGAAGAGGCACTGAAAGAGCTGAAAGGCAATGTGGTGCCCGGCGATGTGCTGTTCACTCTTTATGATACCTATGGTTTCCCGTTGGATCTGACGGCCGATATCGCTCGTGAGCGCGAGTTAACCGTTGATGAAGAGGGCTACGAAGCTGCTATGGCCGAGCAGCGTGCTCGTGCCCGCGCTGCAGGTGCGTTCAAGGTGGACTACACTGCGGGTCTCAAGCTGGAAGGGGAAACCGAGTTTACCGGTTATGACTCTGTGGCTGGCGAAAGCAAAATTACTGCCCTGTATAAAGATGGTGAGGAAGTCAGCTCTCTGGCAGAGGGCGACGAAGGCGTTATTCTTCTGGATCGCACCCCATTTTACGCCGAATCCGGCGGTCAGGTCGGCGACACGGGTTATGTGTCTTCTCAATCCGGACGCTTTGAAGTCCGTGACTGTACCAAACAGAGTAATCATCACCTGCATGTCGGTATTGTCTTGCAGGGCTCACTCAGTAAGGGCGATGCGGTTGATACCGCCGTAGACCAGGACGTACGTCAGGCGACGGCTCTCAATCACTCTGCGACACACCTGATGCACGCCGCGTTGCGTGAAATTCTGGGTGACCATGTGACTCAGAAGGGGTCATTGGTCGATTCAGAGCGTCTGCGTTTTGATTTCTCTCATTTTGAGGCCTTAAAGCCCGAAGAAGTGAAAGCCATTGAGGCGCGAGTCAACCAGCAGATCCTTGCCAATACGCCTGTTGAGACTGAGTTGTGTGATATGGAAGCGGCTCAACAGAAGGGCGCTATGGCTCTGTTCGGCGAGAAATACGGCGATGAAGTCCGTGTTCTGTCCATGGGTGATGGTTTCTCCGTTGAATTGTGTGGTGGTATCCACGTTCAGCGTACCGGTGATATTGGCCAGATGCGTATTATCTCTGAATCCGGAGTCGCCTCGGGCGTACGCCGGATTGAAGCCATTACTGGCAAGAAAGCGCTTAAATTGTTTGATGACACAGAAGCATTGGTCTCTCAGGTTAGCCAGTTGGTGAAAGCTCGTCCGGAAACTCTGGGGGACAAGGTTGGTCAACTGGTGTCACAGAATCGTCAGCTTGAAAAAGAGTTGGCTCAGTTAAAAGCAAAACTGGCTTCTGCAGCAAGCGGAGATCTGGTGTCTCAAGCTGTTGATGTGGCTGGTATCAAAGTTCTGGCGAGTCAGATTGAAGGGGCTGATATGAAAGCTCTGGACAGCAGCGTAGCTCAGTTGAAAGACAAATTGGGCAGCTCGGTTGTTCTGCTGGCAAGCCCGGCAGGCGACAAGATTAATTTGATTGCCGGGGTTTCGCCTGATCTACAGAGCAAAGTGCCTGCCGGTAATTTGATCAAATTCTTTGCCCCTCTGGTCGGTGGTAAAGGTGGAGGCAAGCCAGACAAGGCCAAGGGCGCCGGAACCGATATTGCCGCCTTGCCTGAGGCCTTGAAAGCAGTAGAAAACTGGGTGAAAGAGCAGTTGGGATAACTGTTGGGTGGGTAACTGATTCTCACTGGCGTTTTGGCCAAAAAAGATACTCAAAAGCATCCGCAATTGTTTAACTTTCAAGTCAAACTAGTGTTTAATTGGCGCCCGTTTTGTTATGGCTCTTAATTGAGCAGTGCATGGTTATTTAACACATGTGTTGAGCAATAATTAAGAGCCCCTGTTACGTTGATGCAGGTTGTCGATGAGCTTATTTGTACAAAAATACGGTGGTACTTCGGTCGGCACAGTTGAGCGGATTGAATCGGTTGCTGAAAAAGTAATCAATTTCCGCAAGCAAGGCCACGATATGGTGGTGGTGGTTTCTGCCATGAGTGGTGAAACCAATCGCCTGATTGGTCTTGCCAACCAGATTCAGGATTCCCCTGATGCCCGTGAGATGGACGTGCTGGTGTCTACCGGTGAGCAGGTCACCATTGCTTTACTGTGCATGGCGTTGAAAAAGCGTGGCTTTGACGCGCGCTCCTATACCGGCACACAAGTGAAAATTCTGACTGACAGTGCACACACCAAGGCACGAATTCAGGATATTGATGTCTCAAACATGAGGGCTGATCTGGACGCGGGCCGAGTGGTCGTGGTTGCCGGTTTTCAAGGTGTGGATGAGCACGGCAATATCACAACTTTGGGACGAGGTGGTTCAGACACGACAGGTGTTGCTTTGGCAGCGGCACTGAAAGCGGATGAATGTCAGATCTATACCGATGTTGACGGCGTATACACCACTGACCCAAGGGTTTGTGAAGGGGCTCGTCGGCTGGACAAGATCACATTTGAAGAAATGCTGGAAATGGCGAGTCAGGGCTCTAAAGTCTTGCAGATCCGCGCCGTTGAATTTGCGGGCAAATACAGTGTCCCGTTACGTGTATTGCACAGCTTCCAGGATGGTCCTGGAACCTTGATTACCCTCGATGAGGATTTTTCCGATATGGAGCAGCCTGTAGTATCCGGTATTGCTTTTAACCGTGATGAAGCAAAAGTAACTGTTGCTGGTGTTCCCGATACCCCGGGAGTTGCCGCTCGTATATTGGCCCCGATTGGTGCGGCAAACATTGAAATCGACGTCATTGTTCAAAACGCCTCAGCTGATGGGACCACAGATATCACTTTCACCGTTCATCGTAATGATCTGGAGAAAGCGAAGACCGTCTTAGGGAAGGTGTGTACGGACGTAAATGCCCGTGAAGTCATTGCTGACGATAAGATTGCGAAAGTATCAATCGTTGGTGTGGGTATGCGTTCTCACGCAGGTGTTGCATCAAAAATGTTTGATGCGCTGGCAGAAGATAATATCAATATTCAGATGATTACCACGTCTGAAATTAAAATTGCTGTCATTATCGACGAACGCTATTTGGAACTGGCTGTGCGCAGTTTGCACAAAGCTTTTGGGCTGGATGCGATCGAAAAATAGGTTTTACAGAAAGAATATCATGGTACTGGGATGGCTATTGAGCCAAATCAGACACAAAACCATCATATTTTATGATGAAATGTGTTCTGAAGTGCCACTGTTGATTTTCTTTTTTGCAAAGCTGGACAATACTTACACGAACAGTGATATCGCTACAGGATAAAATCAGAAGCGGTAAGGGCTAGGGGAAGACACCGACAACGGTATCACCGCTGATATTGTCCGTTGTTCTCACAGGATGCTTGAAGGAGATTTACAATGTTGATTTTGACCCGCCGTATCGGCGAGACACTTATGGTCGGAGATGAAGTAACCGTTACCGTATTAGGCGTTAAAGGTAATCAGGTTCGCATCGGCGTTAATGCCCCCAAAGAGATCGCAGTACACCGCGAAGAGATATATCAGCGCATTCAGCGTGAAAAAGAAGATCAGGACCAGCAAGACTGAGTATTTAGTCATGCGGAACTGCAAAAGCCCGTTTTGAAACGGGCTTTTTTGTATGTACAGGGTGGTGTTTATTTAGATGGTCAACATCTGATCAGGGCGGGCGGACTTTGCCCAGCTTGTCAGATGTCTCTAAATTATTTGGCCCCAAGTCTTTGATTCTCTGATGAATATGGTATTATGCCGGCCGTGTTGCTGATGAGCCCGCAAGGCCATCAACCAAGCAGCCTGGAGAAGTGGCCGAGTGGCTGAAGGCGTGCCCCTGCTAAGGGTATATATCAGAAATGGTATCGAGGGTTCGAATCCCTCCTTCTCCGCCATTACACAGTTCTGAGACATTCCAGAACGCTTAAAAGGGCTTACCCGCAAGGGTAGGCCCTTTTTTATTGCTCTCAGGAAATAGAGGTTTAACCAATACCTCGGCACTTCGCACAACGATTGTGAACAGAGTTTTTGAATTTATCTCAGTCACGTGGCGCGAAATGGTAAATCCAGTGTTTCTACTTTAGGTAAGTTGTTCCTGCTTCCGATTAGCGGCCTTTTTAGGCCTGCTTGTCTGTACGCTATATAACAACACAATAATTATAGAGACGCATAGCTATGAATCTATCATGTCGATGGCTACCATTGGCCCTGGCGGTCAGTGCTTCCGCAGGTAATATCCACGCCCAAAATCTCACTCTTGAAGAAGTCGTTGTGACGGCGCAGAAGCGTGCTGAAAGTCTTCAGGATGTCCCGATTTCTGTATCAGCGATGAGCGGTGAAAAGCTCAATGAAGCGGGAATCCCTAATATGGGTGATTTCTCCGCCTATATTCCAAACTTTAATGTTACCTCTAATGCTGTAGGTGATGTGGTCTCTATCCGCGGTATCCAGTCGGGAATCCTGGCCAGTATTGAGCAATCCGTAGGGACTTTCGTCGACGGCATTTACCGCGGTCGTGGAACTCAGTCACGCTTCAGTTTTCTGGATGTGGGTACCGTAGAGGTCTTGCGTGGACCGCAGTCGACCTTGTTTGGTAAAAACACCATCGGTGGCGCTTTGAATATTACCTCGGCTAAGCCGACTAACGAATTTGAAGCCGAATTGTCCGCGATGTACGAGGCCGAAAACGAAGAAACGGAGCTGAAAGGTTATGTTTCAGGCCCTCTGACCGACACTCTGCGTGGCCGTTTTGCGTTCCAGACTCGCGATATGGACGATGGCTGGATTGAAAATACCTACTTTGATCAGGGTGAGCCTCAAATGGATGAGGCCGCAGGTCGTGTTTCTCTGGAGTGGGATGCTTCGGATGATCTGCTGGTGTATATCAAGGCTGAGCACGGCGATTGGGACAATAAGGGCATGCCTTACGACCAACAGGTTGGCGATTTGGCCCCGATTTACGGTGCAGTTGTTGCCTTGGCAGGGGCTGACGCCACTTTACTGAATGCCGATACCCAGGCTGGTAACGGCCGCACTACCATTGGCAACAATACCAGTGGTATCGATTACGGTGCAGCGCAAACCTTCGAAGGCGACACCAGTGAAGTGGCCTTGCGCACGGATTACAGCATGGACAGCGGGACTCTGACCGCGATTGCCGGTTATTCTGCCTACGAGTTCAATCGCAACCTCGATGCGGATTTCAATGCACTGGACGGCATTGGCTTTGAAGAATACGAGGACTTTGAACAGAAAAGTCTGGAGCTGCGGTTTGTCTCAGAGCTGGGTAATGGCTTTGAATACATTACTGGCCTGTATTATCAGGACAGCGATCTTACGGCCAATGCAAAAACCAATTTTAATGTGAATGGAGCCGATCCGGACTCCTTTGCGGGCCCAGCGGCGCTGGTGGTGATTAATGAGCACAACCAGGTCGTGAACGCCGGTGGTGCCGGTATCCATCCCGGATTCCCCAGTACCCTTATGACGCCGGCTGATTTTGCAGCTTCTCAAGCGTTTGTTGGCACCATTGGGCAGTTTACCCGGGCAGCTCAGTTGCAACAGGAAACAGAAAGCTGGGCAGCGTTTGCTCAAGGCACGTGGGATCTTACCGACGTGTTGCACCTGACCTTGGGGGTTCGCTACGGCGAAGAAGACAAGTCTGCATCGCAAAGCGTTAATTGCGCCCAGTGGGACAGCTTTAACCTCATTGATGACGCCACCTGTGTAGCGACCAACCCACTTGGATTGGTGTTAGGGGAATTTACCCCTCACAACTTTGATGACTTACAACGTGATGAAGAAGACTGGACCTACACGGTAAACCTGCAATGGGATATCACCAGTGACATTATGGGTTATGCCACGGTGTCTACGGGTACTAAATCCGGTGGTTTTAACAACTTTGCGCTCACCGCTAATTCCGACGAAGCTGAGTTTGATCAGGAGAAAGTTAAATCCTGGGAGCTTGGTGCCAAAATGACGCTGCTTGATGGTGCTGCCGAAGTGAACATGGCGATCTTTGACATGGACTACAGCGATTTGCAGGCTTCTATTTTTACTGGCTCTACCGGGTTTAAAGTGGAAAACGCAGCGACAGCTACTGTGCGTGGTTTTGAAATGGATGGTCGTTGGCAAGCCACTGACAGCATCATGCTGCGCGGCTCAATGGGCTATGTGGATTTTGAATTCGATGAATATCCGGTGGCCGGTTGTACCGATACTCAAAAGCAAAATCTGAATGATGGCGTTTTTGGCTGGGGTACCTTCATTAAACCATCACCAGGCACCAGCAGTGGAAACGCAGTAGCGGTAGATCTGGATGGCGATGGCGCGACGGATTCCTGCGAGCAGAATCTGGCCGGTGGTACTAACGCCTTCACTCCCGAACTCACTGCCAGCTTATCTTTAGAGCATGAGATGAATCTGGGGGATAGTCTTTACCTCAGAACCGTACTGGATGCGAACTATCTCGATGATCATCACACCGCTCAGGATAATGATCCTCTCGTGTATCAGGACGCCTACACGTTGTGGAATCTGACCGTTACTTTGGGAGCGCAAGATGGTCGTTGGGACGTGGCATTCATAGGGCGTAATTTGACTGATGAAGACTATATAACCTATTCGAATGACATGCCTCTGTTTGCGGGTAATCAGCAGGTCGCCTGGGGGCGCGAAGCAAGCTACGGCCTCCGTGGTCGCTTGCGGTTCTGATGTAATGCACCTGATGTACGTCAGGTGCCGTTGAATTCAATTGTAGTATCAGCCGCGGTGTAGTCTATTCTTTGGGTAGTTTGTACAGCGGCTGACTTGATTTCAGCGTGTAGAATCCATGTACTTGAAAAGAGAGAATTCTGATGGCAGAACATCATTATGATTACGATTTCGTCATTATAGGATCGGGCTTTGGCGGAAGCGTGTCCGCCTACAGACTGAGTCAAAAAGGTTACCGGGTGTTGGTTGTTGAGCAGGGGAGGCGCTGGTCGCCGGAAAACTTGCCTCGGAGTAACTGGAAAGTATGGGATTATCTCTGGCGCCCATTTTTAGGCTTAAGGGGTTTTTTGAGCTTGAGATTGTTTAGGCATGTCATGATTTTGCATGGCAATGCGGTCGGTGGTGGATCGATCACCTATGCTCAAACTTTACTGGTTCCCAAAGAGAGTGTCTGGGAGGACGGCAATTGGGCTGGACTTGATGATTGGCAAGCTAAGATGCCCGCTCATTATGATACGGCTAAAAAAATGTTAGGTGTCACCGAGAATCGCAGGCCGGGACGCGCTGATGAAAAGTTACGGGAAATGGCTTCTGCAACCGGTGTAGAAGACAGTTTTTATTACACTGAGGTGGGGGTGTTCTTCGGTGAAGATGACGATGAGCCGGGAACGGAATACGCCGATCCCTACTTTAACGGGGAAGGCCCTGCTCGAAATTCCTGTGTAGGTTGTGGCGGCTGTATGGTGGGTTGCCGTTATAACGCTAAAAATACTCTGGATAAAAACTATCTGTACCTGGCGGAACAGCAGGGAGTTCAAGTTCGCGCTGAAACTGAATGCGTTGATGTGCGACCTCTGGGCGATAAAGCCGATGGCTCTGAAGGTTATGAAGTCGTGACAGCCCCGGCGTTTGTGCGTTTTGCAAAACCCAAAACTTATATTAAAGCTCGCAACGTCTTGTTTGCTGCTTCCTCGCTGGGCACTCAGCAATTGCTGTTTAACCTGAAGGATAAGGGGTCATTGCCCAATATTTCTGATGACTTGGGAAATCGTGTTCGGACTAACTCAGAATCGATATTGGGTGTTCGCTATCCGGGCAGCAATGAAGATATGAGCGATGGTATTGCCATTGGATCAGGTATTTATATTGACGAGCATACACATATTGAAGCCGTTCGCTATCCAGAGGGCTCTAATTTATTGAGTGGATTGTTTACGGTTTTGACGGGTGGACGCCCAGGCCCTTCCCGTGTGCTAACCTGGCTTAGCGCTCTTTTCCAGTTAATTGTATCTCGAGGCCTTAAGGGGTTAAAGAGTATGCTTCCATATCGTTTCGCTTCGGAAACGGTGATCTTTTTGGTGATGCAAACCATGGAAGGGCATATCAATATGCGCTGGAAGCGGGCATGGTACTGGCCGTTTAAAAAGCAGTTGGCCAGTGAGGGGGAGCGTATTCCTACGTTTATTCCCGAAGCTAATGACTTCACGGAAAAGGCGGCAAAAGCCACGGGCGGTGTTGGTTTGAGTTCCATGAGTGAAATCTTTTTCAACGTCCCGATGACGGCTCATTGTATGGGCGGATGCGCTATGGCTGAATCACCTGAAAAAGGTGTTATTGACTCTCAAAACCGGGTCTTTAATTATCAAAATCTTTACGTAATCGATGGCTCGATGTTGTCAGCGAATCTTGGGGTAAATCCAAGCTTGACGATTACAGCTTTGGCAGAAAGGGCGATGTCGTTCATTCCCAAGAAAACTGAACAGGATCAGTAGGATTGGAACGCAATGTTTGGGTGAGATCGGGGCTCTGGTTCCACCCGCTGATTGTTAAAGTAGTGGCTTGAGCTTTTGGTACGTTATCTGTCGATGCTGGATTTTTGTTGCCTTTGCCATTCTTGAGGGGAAGTTCCGTACCAGCGTTTAAAGCTGCGACTGAAAGCAGACAGGCGTGTGTAACCTAACACCTCAGCAACATCAATCAGCCTGTAGCTGGGATTCTGAAGAAGAGTTAAAGCTTGCTGTTTTCGTATTTCATTCACCAAGTCTTGAAAGTTGCATTCTTCTTCCAGCAGGCGTCGCTGAAGAGTTCTTTTGCTCAATCCCAGGCGTGTGGCAGCTGCATCGATGTGGCATTCACCTTGACGCAGCAATGACGCAATAGTCTCCAGGACTTTATCTTTGGTGTTGCAGGTTAAGCGTTCCTTTTTTGCTTTCCGGCAAGCTGTATAGTCTGCTGTGGTCGTGACCGGAATAATTTTCTGTTTCAAATACGACGCGTTCAAAGCCAGACCGGCCCAGTCACTGTCATAGGCCAAAGGGGCTTGGTAATGCCGGAAGAATTCGTTGCCACCTCTTTGATCGTTATGCCGGAAGTGTACTGCTCTCAAGCGAAGACCCGGAGTAGAAACTTTCATCAGAAACATGTGTAAAAGTGCCAGTCCGTGATTCTGAAGATACGTGTTTGTCATCAGATCTTTATCAGTGCAGTGCAGTTTAAGAAGCGCTACGTCGCCATGTTCTTCCAGCTTAATATGTGTGTCATCGAGACTGAGATACAGGCGCGAGGACAGGTAAAGAAGAGCTTCACCGAGCGTGCTTTCCTTAGGAATATCATCTGTTGCTTTGCCAAGTGCTTCGATAGGTTGTCGTTGAGTCAATGACAGACAAAAGTCAGGTTGATCAAAATAACAGCTGGCCATTTCCAGTAATCGTAATTCACGAAAGAAAGAAATCTTACTGTCCAGGTTTCCAGGCTCAGGAGGAGACAGGTGGGCCTGTCGATAGAGAGTATCAGGTTGTAGACCTTTTTCTCTTAAAAGAGGATCTAGCTCGGTAATAAATGAGCTCTGAATGAGCGGTTCCATAAATCTGTCTCTCTGACCGATACAGACGTCCAGAAGCTGAACTGAAGAATGTATCCGATGGCCCTATTATCCGATGGCCCTATAAGGAAAATATCAAGAATCTGGCTGATGTTTTCAGGCTCTTTATAATAAAGTGAATAGTGAGCCAGAGGCCGGTTATTGTCAAAGAGATATACAGAGAAACGTTCTGTCGAAGCGGGAAAGTTGTATTAGGTGGGTGCTCGAAAAGTTATAAAGAATTTCTTATGCGGATTTAGTAGACGAAAAAGAGAATGGCTAACATTTAATTATAAAAGTGCGGCGGTGCATAGCTACTCGTTGAGTGGTGAGAATATCATTGCTTGTCAATAAAAGTGGGTGTCGGGATGTTGCACTGTCTTTAATGAACGAGAAGACTATCTTGAAAGCACCGCTATTCGACTAAAAAGAAAGGCCTATCAAAGATAGGCCTAAGAATCTCCGCTCGGCGAGCTAGAGAAAAGCTATATCCTTAAAAGTTGGACCAGGTAACGGTTACGCCATAAGTGCGTGGCATTGCAGGAACGTGGACAAACCCAAAAGGTGGTAGCTGATAGTTGTGAACGTAATATTCCTCTCCGGTCAGGTTGTTTACCCAGCCAGCAACTTCCCAGTGCTCGTTGGCGCTGGTGTAGGCCAGTCGAGCATTAAACGTACGATACTCAGGGATGGCGGCGGATTCATAATTAGCCGTATCCTGATACGCTTTTTCTTTATGGATATATTCTAACCGAGCATCCATAAAACCACCGAAATCCAGATCTGTTTCGTAAGAAGCGACTGCACTGTAGGCATTGCGAGGTGCGTTGCGTAAAGCATTGCCTTCATCTTTTTGCAGAACTCCACCTAGCTCTTTGTATTCTGTGTCAAGGTAGGCGTAGGTACCTGAAAGCTGGAAGTTATCGGTAATGGCGTAGGCTGCTTCCAACTCGACACCTTGAGAAACCGCTTTACCCGCGTTCTTGGTGACCAGCGGTGGAATAGAGCAACCGCCACAGTCAAATTGTTGTAACACCTGAAGGTCTTCGTAGTCGGTTTTGAAGATAGCACCGTTCAAACGCAGGGTGTCGTCAAACAACATAGACTTAAAACCCACCTCCAGGTTCAGTGCATTCTCTTCGTTAAACGCTTCGTCGAGCGGTGCACCCAGTGCAGAAGCATAGTTAAAACCACCACTTTTAAAGCCTGTAGCAGCGCTGGCGTAGATCATGGAAGCATCGCCAACGTGATAATTGGCTACAAATTTGTACGTGGGTGCACGCCAGGTCTTTTTCTGACTGCCGGATGTTAAATCGCTGGTGATGTCTGGCACACTAGAACTTGGTCCAGTCAGTGTGCCTATGTTGGTATAGTCTTTTGTTTCTTCGGTGTATCTGAGGCCCAGTGTAAGATCCAGTCGATCGGTGACGGAATAGGTTGCCTGGCCAAAGAGCGCGACGCTGTTGGTTTCATTGTACTGATCCGCCAAGTCGTTAGCCGGTGTGTAAGCGAGTTCTTGGCCAGGAGGTACTACGCCAATTAAAAACGACGGTGCGTCGATCAGCGTTCCTTCTCCGCGGTGTACCTTTTCCTGGTTGTAATACATACCTGCTTGCCAAATCAAATCGCCAATATCACCGCTCAGTCGGAACTCCTGGCTAACCAGACGAGAGGTTTCATCTGCGTAAGAGACAAAATCGAGCCCGGCGTAGGGACCAAGGGCTGTTGTTGACATAGGGCCATAATCCAGGAAGATATCGCCGCTGACACCACCCAAGCCGACATTGTAGAAAGAGGATTCAGATTCCTGATAAGCGGTTATGGATGTCAGTGTTGCCCATGACATATCCCAGTCGATTTGCAGTGAAGCGCCCTGAGAGTCCATCTTGGTATAACCTTCGTTATCTGCATAGCTCTCATAGAAATCGCTTGTCGGGAGACCATTTGCCCGTGCTTCAGCAAGGGTGGCACCAATAATAGCGAAGCCGGCTTCTGTACTGTCGTCGCCAATGGCGGCGGTGCTGGATCGCTCATCGGTTGCATAATTCAGCGTGAGCATGGCTTCAAGGCTGTCTGTCGGTGTCCATAATATTTGAGTCCGCAGACTGGTTTTATCCAAATCACCTTGTTCTACACCAGAGTCGTATACGCTTTCGACATAGCCGTCACGTTGCTTGTCATTAAAGCTGATTTTACCGGTTAAGGTATCAGTAATTCCCCCGGAAACCATGCCGCGATAATTCTTCAAGCCGTAGTTTCCGGCTTGAACTTCCAGGCCTGTTTCAAATTCGTGGGCGGGTTTTTTCGTGGTGATATTAATTGCACCACCAATTGCATTTTTACCCCACAAGGTGCCCTGTGGACCGCGCAGAACTTCGATACTTTGAACGTCATACAGCTCAGTCGCCGAACCTGCACTGCGGTTCACATACACGCCGTCAATAAACATGGCGACAGATTGTTCGCCGTTGGCGGCGCCGTCGCCATTTGAACCGATACCGCGAATGTACAGCTGAGGCTGAGTGGGGTTGAATTCACCCATGCTGAACCCTGGGGTGCGGGCAGCAATGCCTTCAACGCCTGTGATGCCAGATTTTTTGATCATATCTGCACTCATTGCCGTTACAGCAATAGGGACATCTTGCATGTCCTGAGCGCGTTTCTGAGCGGTGACGACCACTTCTTCCAGAGCGGCACCGAATGATTGAAGCGGTGTTGCGACAGAAGCCAGAACTATAGCCGTAGCGAGTGGATTGTTGTGAAGTCTCATTTTCATGGTGGCGACCCTTGCTGTTGTTTAAAGTTTTAAACTTTTTGTAAAACGTATCTCTGAGCCAGGGGTTCCGATCTCTTTGGATCGTGATTCGCATGTTTGTCTTGCTGTTCTTTTGTCTTTCTATGGGTGTCTAAGCTATTGGATTTTGAAAAGGATGAAAAAGACCAGTTTTGAGCATCCGAACAGACCAGAAATTCACTGCTTCGTTTTGGGTCTTTGTGGGGCGGAAATTAGGAGAGGCGCATCGTTTTGATGCGCTTTGAGAGGGTTGTTTGACGTTATCAATTACAGCCAGAGGTAAATCTTTGAATTATTTTCGACACGCGATCAGGGACTTTTCAACAGCAGTCCAATCCACCGGTTCTGTGTGAATCATTTCCAGCCGGCTCTCACTAGCTTCTGGAACTTCCTCCGAGGAAACGGTGGTGCGCATACGGTTAATCAATAACCAGTGAGACGTCCCGCGGACGACGCCCTTGATTCTGGGGATGTTGGAAGACTCAATCCAGGCGAGCAATTTTGATTCGTCAAAGACCCAGACCTGAGGGAATCTCCAGCCGCAGCTGTGACCAAACTCGGTATCATTTTCATAGCGGGTGAGGGCGTCCACCGGATGAGTGACAGCAGGTTTTGATTCATCTGTGCCTCCTGTTGGGACGGGTGCCGGGTGGGGGCGTAAGTTGGCATGTTGGCGAACCGCAGATTCTGTAACCTGGTGATGATGGGGAGAGGTCAGCCAGTGCCAGTCAATTTCGCCGTGAGCCACGGTTGAATGCTTTAGCTGTCGACCTCGAGCCTGGCGGAATGAGTTTTGTCTTTGGCAGAAATGCTCAAAAGCGTTCAGTTGTTCTTCGGTCGCAACATCGGCTTTGCTCAACACCAGGTGATCGGCCAGCTCGATTTGACTTTGAAATGTGGGCAATTGTGTAAAGTGTTCGTCAGCAATACTCCACGGATCAATGACACACAGTACCGTTTGCATATCCAGCAGGGTTTTGTATTCGGGCCCTGAGAATTGCTTAATTACTTGTTGTGGATGAGCCAGTCCTGTGGGCTCAATCAGGATGCGGTCGGGGCGGTGGCTGCGAATTAACTGATTTAACGCAACCTTGGACGGCAGGCCCACGGCGCAGCACATACAACCGCCGGGGACCTCTTTAACGGCAATCCCGTCGGCAGCGAGCAGCGCGCCATCAATACCCACTTCGCCAAATTCGTTCACCAGTACCGCCCACTTTTCATCAGCGGGTTTGGTTTTCAGGATGTGGCGAATAGCGGTGGTTTTTCCCGCACCGAGAAAGCCGGTAATAATATTGGTGGGGATATTACTCAGGATTTTCTTCATAGGTTGTCGCTTCAAAGATACTGTATTTCGCGAAAGTGATTGACCAGGTACTCAACGAACAGGCGCACCTTGGGGGATAAGTGTCGGTTGCTGGGATACACCGCCCAGACAGCAGTGTCGGTGGGCTGATATTCCACCATTACTGGAATTAGGCGTCCGGCAGCAATGTCTTCATGGACATAAAACTCAGGAAGTTGGGTTAGCCCCAAACCCGCTTTAGCCGCTGCCAAAAGAGCGTGCCCATTGTTGCTGTGCCAGCTGCCATCGACTTTCATATCCACATGGTGACCGTTGGTGTCGCGAAATCGCCAGGTGGCGACTGAACCCACCAGACAATTGTGCTTTTTCAGGCTGTGAATATTGGCGGGGTGGCCGTAGCGATCCAGATAGTCACGGCTACCACAGATGATTAGTTGGCGGGCGGCGATGCGGCGGGCAATCAGGGAAGAGTCTTTCAGGATGCCTGCGCGGATGGCCAGATCATAGCCTTCGTCCACCAGATCCACCTGACGACTGGTAAAGTCCAGGTGGATCTGGACATGGGGGTGCTGTTTCATAAAGGCCGCGGCAGCCGGTGCGATATAGCGTTCACCAAAGGCTCCCGCGACGGTCATACGCAGGGTGCCTCGTGGTTTTTCCTGTAAATCCAGTACAGCCTGTTCGGCTTCTTCCAGTTGTGACAGGACGCTCTTACAGCGCTCGTAATAGGCCTGGCCTGTCTCTGTCAGGGACAAGCGTCGGGTTGTGCGGTTCAGCAATTGTACGCCCAGACGGTTTTCCAGCTGACTGATTTGGCGGCTGACGTGTGATTTGGACAGGCCGAGGATATTTGCCGCAGCCGAAAAACTGCCGCTGTCGACGACATTAACGAGTATTTCTGTGGTGGCCCATCGGTTCATGCTGCCAGTATAAGGGATTTACTGTTGTTGTGTGGCAACAATCCTTTGATGATTATGGGTCTAATCATTCGATGAGGGACAATATATAGTCCACATCACCTGGGTTATACGGTTTCGATAAGCTTCTACACTGGTGTAAACCGATCGATACTGGTGTAAACCGATCGATTCAAAAACCCGACCGACGAGAATTCAAAACTGGAGTTTGTAGCATGAAAACACGCGCAGCAGTGGCCTTTGGGGCCGGCAAACCTTTGGAAGTGGTGGATGTGGATCTGCAGGGCCCTCAAGCCGGTGAAGTGATGATTGAGTTAAAGGCCACCGGCATTTGCCACACCGATGCTTTCACGCTGTCCGGTGATGATCCGGAAGGTGACTTCCCGGCGATTCTGGGCCATGAGGGCGCGGGTATTGTGGTGGAAGTAGGGGCAGGTGTGACGTCGTTGAAACCTGGCGATACGGTGATTCCGCTGTACACACCGGAATGTCGCGGTTGTGAGTATTGTCTGAATCCCAAAACCAACTTGTGTCAGGCGATTCGTACCACTCAGGGGCAGGGGGTGATGCCCGATGGCACCAGCCGTTTCTCTCTGGATGGCAAACCGATTAAGCACTACATGGGCTGCTCCACGTTTGCCAATCACACCGTATTGCCGGAAATTGCGGTGGCCAAGATTCGCGAAGACGCCCCTTTCGACAAGGTGTGCTACATCGGTTGCGGTGTGACCACAGGTATTGGCGCTGTGGTTTTTGACGCGAAGGTTGAACCGGGTTCTAACGTGGTTGTGTTCGGCTTGGGTGGTATCGGTCTCAACGTGATTCAGGGCGCACGCCTGGCAGGAGCCAATCAGATTATCGGTATCGATATTAATCCGTCCAAAGTGGCGCTGGCGCAGAAGTTCGGTATGACCGGTTTTATCAACCCGAAAGAGGTGCCGGACGTTGTCGAAGCCATTGTTGAAATGACCAGGGGTGGCGCTGACTACAGCTTTGAATGCATCGGTAACGTCAACACTATGCGTCAGGCGCTGGAGTGCTGTCACAAAGGCTGGGGGGAATCCATCATCATCGGTGTGGCCGGAGCCGGTCAGGAAATTTCCACTCGCCCATTTCAGTTGGTGACTGGTCGAGTCTGGCGTGGTTCCGCCTTCGGTGGTGCCCGAGGCCGTACCGATGTGCCGAAAATTGTAGATTGGTATATGGACGGCAAGATCAACATCGATGATCTGATTACCCACACTATGTCACTGGACGACATCAACAAGGGATTTGATCTGATGCACGCTGGCGAAAGTATTCGCTCAGTCGTTCTGTACTAGTCGTTCTTTACTGAGATTGATTTATTAAGGAGCACATATGGAACAGCTTGCTGAAAACAAATGCTTTGGCGGTCGACAGTTGCAGTTCAGCCACGATTCGTGGTCGCTGAAGTGTGCGATGCACTTTTCGGTGTACCTGCCTCCTCAGGCGGAAACCGGTAAGGTGCCAGTGTTGTATTGGCTGTCCGGTCTGACCTGTACGGATGAAAACTTTGTCCAGAAAGCCGGTGCTCAACGCGTGGCAGCGGAATTGGGGGTGGCGATTGTTACTCCGGATACCAGTCCACGGGGCGAGGGGGTTGCTGATGATCCGGAAGGCGCTTATGACTTCGGTCTGGGGGCGGGCTTTTATCTCAACGCCACCCAGGCGCCCTGGAATGAACATTACCGGATGTACGATTACATCAGCAGTGAGTTGCCGGATCTGATTGAGGCATCATTTCCTGTAGATGGACAACGGGCTGGGATCTTCGGGCACTCTATGGGCGGTCACGGGGCGCTGACGATCGGTGTTAAAAACCCCCAGCGTTTCAAATCGATTTCGGCATTTGCTCCCATTGTGGCACCGACTCAATGCCCGTGGGGTGAAAAAGCCCTCAGTGGTTATCTGGGGGAGGATCGGGAGCTGTGGAAAGATTACGATGCCTGTGAGCTGATTCGCAGTGTTGAGTCTAAACCCGAGGCATTTAAACCGGAGGCATTACTGGTAGATCAGGGGGATGCGGATAACTTCCTGGCGGAGCAGCTCAAGCCCGAGTTGTTGCAACAGGCCTGCGAGCAGGCGGGTGTTCCGCTAACGCTGAGAATGCAGCCGGGTTACGATCACAGCTACTTCTTTATCGCCAGCTTTATCGAAGACCATCTTCGCTTCCACGCTGCACAGCTGTAGGTCTTTAATTTTAAGCATAAAGAGGGCTATTCATGTGGGGTTGCGGACAGTTCGTCAGCCCCATATGATGCACTCCCTAACATGGAGTGGTGCCCTATGAGTGCAGGTGATCAACCGCAAAACCTTCCCGCTTATCCGGTGTTGAATATCGGTGTTGACGGCGTGGCAGAGGCCAACCTGGAAAGCCTGCAGCGCATCTTTACCATTCCTGAAACCAGTGAATCGACACTGGCACAAATTGATAGCGCCATTTCCCAAAATCTGGATGGCTTTCTGCACGAGCACATCGTGGCGATCGAGAAGCCACTCTCCGAGATAGAAACCGAATTTGCTTCAGCGGATATTCCGGAACAGCCGTTTTACGTCTCCACCTACACGGATTTTATCCTCAAGCAGTTGGTATCCCAGTCGGTGCATACATCGTCACCGGGCTTTGTGGGGCATATGACGTCGGCGCTGCCGTATTTCATGTTGCCGCTGGCGAAAATTGTGACGGCACTCAATCAAAATCTGGTGAAGGTCGAGACCTCAAAGGCGTTTACGCCCATGGAGCGTCAGGTTCTGGGGATGCTGCACCGGTTGATCTACAGAGAAAGCGACAGTTTCTACGGCCACTGGCTACATCACGCTGGACACGCACTGGGCGCTTTCTGTTCCGGTGGCACCGTGGCGAACATCACTGCCTTGTGGGCCGCTCGAAATCATCGTCTGGGAGAGCAGAGTATTGCCCGGGAAGGCCTGTATGGTGCCTTGCAAGCTGCAGGTCTGAAAGGCTTAGCGGTACTGATCTCCCGCCGCGGACACTACTCTCTGGCCAAAGCTGTGGATCTGCTGGGGATCGGTCGGAATCAGTTAATCGCCATTGAGACAGATGAGCACTATCGCGTCGATGTGGAGGCCATGCGATGCAAAGCACAGCAACTGGCCGCCGAAGGTATTGGTGTGTTGAGTATTGTAGGGCTGGCTGGCGCGACGGAAACCGGCAGTATCGATGATCTGGATGCGTTGGCAGATTTGTCCGAGGAGTTGGGTTGTCACTTTCATGTCGATGCCGCCTGGGGTGGGGCAACGCTGTTTTCCGATACCCACCGTGGTTTGCTCAAGGGAATAGAGCGGGCAGACTCTGTCACCATCGACGCTCACAAGCAGTTCTATGTCCCTATGGGGGCAGGAATGGTGCTGTTCAAAGACCCGGAGCGTCTGTCGAGTATTGAACATCACGCGGAGTACATTATTCGTCAGGGGTCGAAAGATCTGGGCAGTCATACTTTGGAAGGCTCCCGGCCAGGCATGGCATTACTGGTTCACGCTGGCCTGAACATCATTGGTCGTAAAGGGTATGAGCTGCTGATTGATCAGGGCATCGACAAGGCAAACTACTTCGCTGATCTGATTCAACAGCATCCCGATTTTGAGCTGGTGGTGGCTCCGACCCTGAATATCCTGGGGTATCGTTATGTACCTGGCTGGTTGCAAACCCTGCTGCCAGATCTACCAGAGGATACTCAAAGCAGGGTTAATGAGCTGCTGGATGAAGCAACTCAACGGATTCAGAAATCTCAGCGAGCGGCTGGAAAGACCTTTGTGTCCCGTACCCGGGTGAATGTGAGTCGTTATCA
>NZ_CBFIHX010000041.1:0-27691 GCF_965662505.1 Pseudomaricurvus sp.
TATTTCCAATTGTGACAAGATCACCCCGGGAATGCTGATGGCTGCCATGCGCCTCAACATTCCGGTTATCTTCGTCTCCGGCGGCCCTATGGAGGCCGGAAAAACCAAGTTGTCAGAGCACAAACTGGACTTGGTCGACGCCATGGTGGTTGCTGCAGATGACAGCGTGTCGGACGAAGACGTTGCTGAAATCGAACGCAGCGCCTGCCCCACATGCGGTTCCTGCTCTGGTATGTTTACCGCCAACTCCATGAATTGTCTCGCAGAAGCACTGGGCTTGGCATTGCCAGGCAATGGCACTGTGGTCGCCACCCACGCCGACCGGGAACAACTGTTCCTGCGTGCTGGCCGCACCATTGTCGAGATTGCAAAACTTCATTACGAAGAAGACAACTACGCGGTACTGCCACGATCCATCGGTACCTTTGAAGCGTTTGAAAACTGCGTCGCACTCGACATCGCCATGGGCGGCTCCACCAACACCATTCTGCACCTGCTGGCCATTGCCCAGGAAGCTGAGGTGGAATTCGACATGTCCGACATTGATCGCCTGTCAAAATCCATCCCACAGTTGTGTAAAGTGGCGCCCAACACCCCAAAATACCACATTGAGGATGTTCATCGAGCGGGCGGCATCATGGCGATCCTGGGCGAACTGGATCGCGCCGGCCTTCTGCACTCGCATCTGCCTACCGTTCACAGTACCACCATGAAGGATGCGCTGGACAAGTGGGACATCATGCGCAGCCCTACTCCAGAGGTCATGGAGTTTTACAAAGCCGGCCCTGCAGGGATTCCAACTCAGACAGCCTTCAGTCAGGCCACCCGCTGGCCAACCCTTGATGCGGATCGTACCAATGGCTGTATTCGTTCACTAGAGCACGCGTTCAGTCTCGAAGGCGGCCTGGCCGTTCTGCGTGGCAACATCGCACAGGATGGTTGCGTGGTGAAAACCGCCGGTGTTGACGAATCTATCCACGTATTTGAAGGCAGTGCCTACGTCACCGAATCCCAGGACGAGGCAGTCGCGGACATTCTTGACGGCAAGGTCAAATCCGGTGACGTCGTCATCGTTCGCTATGAAGGTCCTCGTGGTGGTCCCGGCATGCAAGAAATGCTGTACCCAACCACCTACATCAAATCCAAAGGTCTGGGTAAAGAGTGCGCTCTGCTGACCGATGGCCGCTTTTCTGGTGGCACCTCTGGCCTCTCCATCGGCCATGTTTCGCCCGAAGCTGCCGCCGGTGGTGCTATTGGATTGGTGCGCAATGGCGATCGCATTAAAATCGACATTCCCAACCGCACCATTGATGTCCTGCTCAGCGTTGACGAGCTGGATGAGCGCCGAGCAGAACAGGATAAACTGGGCTGGAAGCCCGCCAAAGCCAGACCACGCAAAGTCAGCGCGGCACTAAAAGCCTATGCATTGCTGGCTACCAGTGCCGACAAGGGCGCGGTTCGGGATTTGAGCAAGCTCGACTAACTGAAGGGTCAGACGTCTAACGGTAAAGGTCCCGCTGCGGACCTTTACTAGCTTGCCCACGGAAAAAATACGCACATTCCTCCCGCCCTTACCCGAGTAGCGGACTTGCCTAGGCCCAACTCACCCAATCTGCACGATAAGCGTCACGATTACCCTCTGCAGTCCGGCGAGCAGTGGCTTTACTATTTACCAGCCACGTTACAGCCTGCCGTTATCAGCGCGATGGACATCAAAACCTTTAAACGGCAAGAGACTATCTACGCCCACCATTCCTCCATCAATGAAATCTACACCATCCTGGATGGCAGCATCCGTTTGACCAACACAACCCTGTCAGGCAAGGACATCGCTATTACTACCATGCCACGAGGCTGCACTTTTGGTGAGTTGAGTTTTGTGGATGAACTTCCCCGACAGAATATCGCCATTGCCAGCACTGACTGCACTCTCGCAGTCCTGCATCGTAAACAGTACAACGCGCTATGCCAGCAGCATCCTGCTATCACCAGCGGTATGTTGCAGTTTATCGCTCACCGCCTTCGATCCATGATCAATATTCATCAGGACTCCACCAGCCTGGAACTGCCCCAGCAGCTAGCGAAGCGATTACTGTTTATTGCCAAGAACCAAACCGAGTCACAGAGCCTGGAAGCGCCTGATGAAATTGATGTTTCGCAGGATGAACTGGCCGCAACTCTCGGCGTTAGCCGACAACACGTCAATAAAGCACTCAAACGCTGGCAAGCCCAAGGGCTCATTTACGTAGGTTATCGCAAACTTACTCTGCTCGATCGAGAAGGATTAAAAGCCGAAGCTTTCAGCTGACATCAAGTTACGACAGAAAACCAGACAACGATCGTGTACGACCATCACCGTCAATCAGACACATAAATACAAAAGCCTGATGGCTTATAGGGAATAAAAAGAAAATAAGGGGGAGAGGTAGAAAGGAATGATGTGGCCTTGTGAGCCACATCAAAACACCCATCTATGGATTACATAAATGGGTGTTTATCTTTAGTTATTCAGCGATTCTTCACGTCTTTTCTCGTTTTCAGCAAACTCGATCCACTGAACCGCAAATTTCTTGCTGCGCTTATCTTTAGCGGCTTTTTCAAACTCTTTGATCGCTGCGTCATAACGCTTCAGGTTGGCGTTTGCCATACCCAATACAATCTGCAACTGATCGGGACGCTTGATACTGCCACGCTTATATGCCTTGGAGCCTGCCGATAGAGCTTCTTTGTTCTGATCGCTGTCCAGGTAAATACCTGCCAGTCGAGCGTACAAATCGCCCTTATCAGACTTCTTAGCCGCCTCTTCCATGATTGGAATCGACTTTTTCACATCCTGGCCAAGACGCAAGGCCGTCGCTAAAACTTCCAGGTTTTTGGAAGTCTTTTCGATAATGCCTTGATCCATACCTTTTACAATGATGCGGGCCGCCTTATTCGGCACATCCTGTCCCATATTTAGATAGGCAAGGTTCATCAACTCTTTTTCTTTATCCAGAGCACCCATCAGATAGGCAACGTCCAGCGCGTAAAGTTGATTTTTCTCTTGCTCAACCTGACCGTACATACCGGACAACTGCTTCCAGTAAGAGGCTTTGGGATAGTGGCGAACCAGCTTTTGCAGGATATCAATAACTTTCTTATTGTCGCCTCTGTCGTAATAGATGGCGCGCTGCAAGGTGTACCAGTTTTCTTTAGGCACCTTGCCCTTGCCTTCGTAATCACTGACAGCAGTATTGATATTTTTCAACGCTGAGTTCATATCTTCGAGCTGATAATAACCCTGCGCCAACAACACATAAGCATCAGCACCCACAATCGGCTGCAGCTTCATCCATTTTTGCAGCAGATTAACAGCGCCACGATAGTCCTCTTGCACAAACTTCAGCTGTGCCAAGGTGTATAACGTGCCTAACTGCAGAGCATCACTCAGCTCAGGTTCCGCCAGTACTTTCTCGTAGTAACGGATAGACTGCGGGTAATTTTCCAGAGAATAGTAAACCCAACCGTAGTAGTTCCACAGGTTGGCCTTTTCAAAACTGGTGTACTTACCGCTCTTTGCCTCAAGATCCTTCAGGACAACAAGAGCCCCTTTCCAGTCACTCGCATCGGTCTTTTCCTGCACCTTTGCGAAGTCTTTAAATACGGGCTGACGCAATGAGTATGATTTTTTCGTCTTGTATTGAGGCTTCTCTTTCTCGCCATCCTGAGCATACACGCTACCGGAAGGTAGTGCGTCCATACCCAGTGACTGCAGTACAACACTCGATGCTGCAGGCGCCAATGCCATTGGCGCCACCAGCAGAGATTGTCTGACGAGCTTTAAAACCTTAGCCGTCATCTTCATAGTCTTTCCCATTGTTTACTTGGCAATAGCAAAGGTAATTTTGTTGCGTACGCCTGGAACTTCTACCGGTTCACCATCGATCACTCGAGGCTTATATTTAAACTTCGACGCCGCTTTCATGGCTGCACGATCGAAGATATTCGGTGGATCAGACTCAACAACGACAGGATCTCTAACAGAGCCATTTGTCGTTACTGTAAACTCAACAATTACGTAACCTTCGATACCCCGTGATAAAGCCCGGCGTGGATAGTTCGGCTGAACCTTCACAATTGGTAGATACTCACCATCAGACCCAAAGCCGCCGACACCTTTAACATCCAGGTTTGGCTTAACTCGAGGCGCCGACATATTCAGAGCATCGGGATTGACCTCAGGCTGGTCAAAGTCGGGCTCCGGCATATCGGGTGGTGGCTCTTCCGGGTCTTCCGGTTTCTCCGGTTTCTCGGTCTCGTACTGCGTTTCGATTTGACGCTCTGGCATCAAGATATCAGCTACTTTACGCTCTTCCCCGGCTTCGGGTGGCTTATTGTTAGCTTCAATCAATGCATGCATCAAAAACAGCAGGCCGAAGGTTGTGGCTGCCGCCAGCAACCCTGCCAATAGTAATCTTGCAACATTCATAGCGCTCTATTTCTTCTCAGTAGATACAGAAACATCCAATACACCCGCCTCGCGAGCCGCTTCCGCGACCTTTGTCAGAGTCTCGATATTGGAATCATCGTCCGCCTGGATTACGACAGCACCTTTTGGGTTTTCCGCGTGCAGACGTTCGATACTGGATTTAACAGAACGAATATCTACACGGGATTTGTCGATCCAGACTTCATTACTAGAGCTGACAGCGATAAGAATGTTGGCATTCTTTTTCAGCATTGCCGTCGTCGCCTCAGGGCGATCAATTTCAATGCCGGCCTCCTTAATAAAGGAAGCGGTAACGATGAAGAAGATCAACATGATAAAAACCACGTCGAGCATCGGCGTTAAGTCGATGGCATTTGCTTCTTCTTCAGCTGCCTTATTTCTTCTGCCCATGATAACTCTCTTAGTAACCGGTTAATGCTTTTAACTTCAAGCCTTAATGGTCCATCGTCAAGTGGTCTTCAAGCAGCTGATTCTCACGCTCTGCGGTACGGGTAATGTAAGTGTTACCAAACACACCTGATAGTGCAGCAACCATACCCGCCATTGTCGGGATTGTTGCTTTAGATACACCACCAGCCATGGATTTAGCATCACCACCACCAGTTACCGCCAGCACGTTAAACACTTCAATCATACCGGTTACGGTACCCAGCAGCCCCAGCAGGGGTGCCAGTGCCACCAAAGTGGCCACCATATCCATGTTCACGTTTACCTTTTCAGATACGCGGGAAATCAGTGCATAACGAACTTGGTGGGCATTCCAGGATTTACGCTCTGGACGAGCTTCCCAGATGTCCAGGGCGCCTTGAACATCTTTCTTCAAGGCTCCGTGGAAATACCACACACGTTCAAAAATCAGAGTCCACATGACGAAGGTCAGGAGGGCGATCAACAACAATACATCACCGCCCTGAGCCACAAAGGCCTTAATGGCTGCTAGTGCGTCCATCAATGCCAACATGCGCTATCTCCTACTTACGTTCCGCGTTTTCAGCGATGATACCAGCACTTTGCTCATCCAGAATATGGAGAACACGCTTGGCACGGCCGTTAACTAAGGTGTGCATCAGTACAGTCGGGATGGCAACAACCAGACCCAGAACTGTGGTTACCAAAGCACCGGAGATACCACCCGCCATGGCTTTAGGATCACCCGCACCGAAGATCGTAATCGCCTGGAAGGTGATGATCATACCGGTTACGGTACCCAGCAGACCCAGCAGAGGGGCTACCATAGAGATGATTTTCAGCAGGTTCAGACCGGATTCGATCGCTGGACGCTCTTTCAGAGTTGCCTCTTCCAGTTTCAGTTCCAGTGACTCACCGTCCAGACCCTTGTTATCTTCAGCCACTTTCAAGACACGACCCAGTGGGTTGTTGGTATTGGCAGAAGAAGACTTCAGCTGACTATTAACTTTGCTGCTGATACCGGCCAGCACAATGAAGCGCCAGATAGCCAGAAGCATTGCAAACGCACCAACTGCAGAGATGATGTAGCCTACGAGGCCACCTTGATGCCAGCGCTCAACCAGTGAAGGACTGTTGATCAGTGCAGCAAGGAAAGAACCACCAGTAGGACCTGTTGGATCGATACCCACGCGGGTAAATCCTTCAGTAGAGTTCTGCAGAGCCAGAGCACCATCAGCCAGTCCAGAAGGCTGACGAGTCAGCTCAGACATGCTTTCACTCTTAGGAGAGTATTCCAGGTATTGACCGTCAGACAGCAACTGGAAGTTACCGATACGAACAACATCCTGAGTCGCACGCTCGCCGTCAGGCTTAACAACAGTGCCGCTGAACTTAACTACGCGACCGTCTTCGATAGCCTCACGCTGAATTTCGTACCACAGACGCTCGATCTCTTCGATGGTTGGCAGCTGAGTAGCACTGTTCATTTTTTCGATCAGTGTATCCAGGAACGCCGCACGACCAGGGTATTGAGCAGAAACAATAGAAGTGCTCAACGTGGTGCGCAGATCGCCAGCGGTTGAAGTCAGGTGACCGAACAGCTCTTTCAGAGAACCCAGACGCTCTTGCAGTTGCTGGCGCTTGGCGGTTACGTCCAGCTCTTGCTGTGCGTATGTCTCTTCCAAAGTTTCAGAACGCTTTTCTTCGTTCGCTTTGGTTTGCTTGGCCTGATTCAGCAGCTCTTGCTGATTGGCTTTCTGACGACGGAATTCAGCTTCGCGTTTGCGATGCTCGGCAGACTCGGAAACCTTGCTCTTCTGAACCATGTTCAGCAGCTGGTCCAGAGACTGAGCCTTATCTTCTTGTGCCATGACAACACCGGAGCTTAACAATCCGGTAACGGCTGCCACCAGGCAGCTCTTAGCAAAATTCATTTTCATTGCGCTGCCTCCGGAGCCAACACTGGCAGTTTCAGAACGTCGATAGAAGCTTGCTTCTTGGCAATGCGGATCCCTTTCAGGATGGCACTGCGGTACTCACCAGAGTCCACTTGAACCCAAGCTTGCTGACGCTGATCCCAAGCACCGGACAATTCGGTATCTTTGGTTTGATACATCAGGGCAACACGGCCGATACGCAAAACGTTAACTTCACGCTCCTGACCATCTACCTGCAGAGTATCTTCATAAGTATCGATCTTGCGACCGTACTCAGATTCAATTTTGTACGCTTCCAGAACCTGACGGAATTTCTCGGAAACCGAGATATCAGCACGCTCCTGGTTGTTGCGCAGCATTTCCAAACGCTTCTCGCGCTCTTCCTTGTGGAAAGGCACATCCAGAGCCACAAACTGCTCCAGACCGTCGAGCATTTTCATAACCAGTGGTTGAATCTGACGCTCCATAACGGTGACGTTATCAATGGACTCGTTCAACTGAGAAATTACTTCCAACTGGTTAGCAATTTGCTTTTCCAGCTGTGAGTTGTAAACGCGCAAACCTTCGATTTGCTTGTTTACTACCTTGAAATCATTCAACAGGCTGGAAGTTTGCTCAGCGATCTTATCGATCTTTTGCTGAGAGGCCTGAGCCACTTTAACTTTCTGCTCGCCAGTCTGCAGAATGGAGTTCAACGTTTGGTCCGCTTGAGCGACGCTGCCAATCAGCGCGCCAGCAGAAAGCACGGTGGACAGCGCCACGGCTTTTAATCGCTGCTTCTTCATAAATCCCCTAGTGTGGGTGCGTACAATCAACTCATTTGCGACCGGAAAAGTCGCTCTTTTTCATTATTTACTGCCACAGGCAATAATTTGAAGCTGGCCATTTAATAACAGCGGCCTTAAACATTCAATGGTTAATCCATGTCAGCCATCCTATGTGTACATTGGTATCAAAAAAGGTAACACCTTGTTTTTGCATCTCGGGAGAATGGGTAACAACCCGCCCTAAAATCAAGCATTAACAAAGGCAAGCCGCGAAGTAAATACTAACTTCCGGAAAGAGTTTTTTATCGCACTAATAAAGTTAACGATTAGTAACACGGTCATAAGTGAGAAATGAGTATGAAATTCCACTGTTCCCAGACAGACCAGATTCACAGTTTTTTTCATACCAACCCGCACCCAATTCAGGAAACCAGGTATCGCCCTCAAAAGTCTGATGGATCTGAGTCAGGTAAACTCTGTCAGCCAACGGCAGGCCAGCTTCGTAAATCTGTGCCCCTCCGATCACCATCACTTCTTCCGGACTTTCCTCGGCCGCTCGCTCAATCGCAACCTCAAGGCTACTGACAACTTCAACGCCATCGGCTTGCCAATCTTTTTGACGCGTAATCACGATATTAGTTCTACCGGGAAGCGGCCTGCCGATCGATTCAAAGGTTTTGCGGCCCATTATGATCGGCTTCCCCAACGTGACGCGCTTGAAATACTGCAGATCTTCGGGCAAATGCCAGGGCATTTTGTTATCGAGTCCAATAACCCGGTTTTCAGCCTGCGCCACTATCAGAGCGAGCCGCGGCTGGGATTGAGCATCCGTCATGGAATTTCCTGTGTACTGCCTGAATTAAAAACCGGACCGGACGATGGACAGCATCATCCGGCAGGCGTGAAAGATATATAGAAGAAGTAATCGAAAAACGCTAGACCGAAAACGGATAGGCGATAGGTTCATGGTACTGATAACCGACCACATCAAAGTCATCCAGGGTGACCCAGGTTTCCAGATCCTCCAATGACTTGATGTCCGGATTGATACTCAGCTGTGGTGGCCCAAACGGCTCTCGCTTCAACTGAACATCGCGCATCAGCTCCAACTGATCTTCGTAAATATGAGCGTTGACGATCTTGTGATAGGCCATTCCAGGCTTGTGTCCGGTGATCTGAGCCACCAGTTTCAGCAAGGTAAACACCTGTATCTGGTTAAAGTTCAAACCCAGCGGCACATCGCAGGAACGCTGGTAAGACGTCAGGTGCAAGGTGTCGCCCAACAGGGAAAAATTGTGCGTGTGCATACAGGGGCGCAAGCAGCCCATGTGAAACTCACCGGGGTTATAGAAGGACAGGATTTCACCGCGATCGTCGATACCGCGGGACAAGTCATCAATTAACTTGCGCAGCTGATCCACATGGCCGCCGTCCGGCTTTTGCCAGCGACGCCCCTGTACGCCATAAACACGACCCATGTCATCCTCGCCCTGACGATGAGGATTGTTTAGCCAGGCCTCATTTTCATTGGCGTTGGCATCCCAGGTTTTACAACCGATCTGGCGAAAGTCGGCCGCGTTATCATAGCCTCGCAAGTAGCCCAGCAACTCGGCGATGGCCGCCTTCCAGTAACTCTTGCGGGTAGTCACCAGCGGGAATTGATTACTGCCCACATCGTGGGTCATGTCCGCATTGATCACCGTCAGGCAGCGCTTTCCCGTGCGCTCATTCTCTACCCAGTGCCCTTCCTGAATGATCCGTCGGCACAAATCCAGATACTGTTTCATAACATCCTCTCTGCAATTTCGTTTATCTGGCGTTCGCTTTTTTACGGCCTGCTGACGAGCCACTCACCGATGCGGCATCACTCGACGCACTGCGGTAAGCCAGCACCAACAGCACGACCCCCAGAATAATCATCGGCGCACTGAGAAGCTGGCCGCGGGTCATCCAGCCAAAGGCATCAAAACCAATAAAGCTGTCGGGTTCGCGGAAAAACTCGACAAAGAAACGGAAACTGCCGTACAACAACAAAAACAGTCCGCTCACCGCCATGCGCGGTCGGGGTTTGGCAGAAAACCACATCAACACCAAAAACAACACCAGGCCCTCAAGCGCAGCCTGATAAAGCTGAGATGGATGACGCGCCAGCTGCAGCGGATCTTTGGGGAAGACCATGGCCCAGGACGCATCCGTCGCCCGCCCCCAGAGTTCCTGACCTATAAAATTACCCAGACGCCCAAAACCCAATCCCAGCGGCACCAGCGGCGCAATAAAGTCCGTCAGCGTAAAATACGGCACCTGAATCTTGCGTGCGTAGAGCCCCATGGCCACCAGCACACCCAACAGGCCGCCGTGAAATGACATGCCGCCTTCCCAGATTCGGAACAGCCAAACCGGATCATCCAGAAAACGGTCAAAATGGTAGAAGAGCACGTAGCCGCAGCGACCGCCGAGCACAACGCCCATGGCGCCGTAGACAATCAGATCTTCAATTTGGGATGTCTGTATGGGGGAGTCCGGCTTGCGGGCGCGGCGCATGGCCAGAAACCAGGCGCAGGCAAAACCCAGCAGATACATAATGCCGTACCAGTGTACTTCCAGCGGTCCCAGGGTGTTACCAAACACCTGAAAGGGCCCGATACTCACGGCGATGGGGTCAAAATCCGGGTAAGTCAGCATAAATCCTGCTTGCGTGTTGTGAATCAAAAAATCGTTAATACGGCCATCGTTAATGCGACGATCATTAATACAACTGACGACCATTAATACAACTACAGAAATACAACAACAGAGCAATCCATAGCGTCTAGCCTAAGCGGCAGACATCATACCACTGACCAACAGCTGCGCGGCAACCAGCAACAACACGACGGCGAAAGCCTTCTGTAAACGTTCGGACGGCAAGCGATGCGCCAACTTGGCCCCGAGACGAGAAGCGGGCGCACTGCAAACCACCAACCCCAAGAAAGCCGGCAGATAGACATAACCCAGCGACCAAGGGGGTAAATCCGCCTGATTCCAGCCTTGCACCATATAGGAAATCGCGCCTGATAAGGCAATCGGCAGCCCCAGTGCTGCGGACGTCGCCACCGCACGGGCCATAGCCACACCACAGAAGCGCAGGTAAGGCACCGTCATGGAGCCGCCACCCACCCCAAACAACGAGGAAAAGCCGCCGATCACCACCGCCGCCAAGCCCAGCTTGACGCGTCCCGGTGACTTGCCACCCTCGGCGGACACCGCCTTGAGCATGGTGATGGCCACAAAAATCAGAAAGACGGCAAACGCCAGTTTGAGTGCATGACCGGCCAGCTGCGCTGCCACCATACCCCCCAACCATGCGCCCACAATGACACCGGGCACCAGCGGCTTCAGCAATGAAACATCGACCGCGCCTTTTTGCCAGTGAGTCCAGCTGGCCACAGAGGCCGTCACCACAATACACGCCAGCGAAGTCCCCACCGCCAAATGCACAGTCACTTCCTGCGGGAAAGCCAGCACGCCGAAGGTGTAGATCATGGCGGGCACCATCACCACGCCCCCACCGAGACCAAAAAGACCGGCGATCAGGCCCGCTGCAACCCCCACCACGGCAAATACGATCAAAGTTGTCAGCATCCGTTTCTCACTGTGTTACCGGTTAAATTCAGCCGACATTATCGGGGCACAATGCGACAATGACCAGTCAGATATGGCATGCTGCTCCCCATCAGTACTCTGGCCAACACAGTGCCTCGGCCAGGACACTGGCCGCCATCTGATTGTGTTGACTCTGGAAAACCCGCTTTATGTGTCTGATCCTGTTCGCCTTGCGTGCGCACGCTGACTACCCACTGATCGTCGCCGCCAACCGCGATGAATACTTCGCTCGCCCCACCCAATTTGCCGACTTTTGGCCGGACCACCCGGATTTACTCGCCGGCAAAGACTTGTTGGCCGGAGGCAGCTGGCTGGGCGTCAATCGACGGGGACAGTTTGCCGCGGTGACCAATGTCCGCAACGGTCTCGACCTTCACACCCGGCCGGAATCTCGCGGCGAGCTGGTGACCCAGTGCCTGCTAACACCATCCACAACTGAAGCTCTGCAACAACTCGGCAAGCGCCACGATCAATACAACGGTTTTAATTTACTCGCCGGCCACCCGCGACAACTGTTTTACACCTCCAACCGCAGCCTCCAAGGGGGCATCAAAGAGCTGTCGAAAGGCGTCTACGGGTTGAGTAATGGTGGTCTGGACAGCGCCTGGCCCAAGGTGGAATCCGGCAAAGCCCTGCTCGCCGAGATTCTCACCCGCAACTGGCAGCAACTGGATGAGCGCAAAGCCGATTTGCTGAACCTGCTGGCTGATGACACTCAAGCGACCACTGACCAGCTGCCGGATACCGCCATCCCCATCGAAAAGGAAGAGGCACTCTCTTCACGCTTTATCGCCTGCCCGGCCAACCCGGACAATCCAATGCCAGGCTACGGCACCCGGGCCTCGACCCTGGTACTTTTCCATCGCAATGGCGAGATCCACTTTCTGGAAAAAAGCTTCAATCCCTTACCGCCCTCGGGAGAAATGCAGGACAAACCCGCGCTGGAATTGCGCGACTTTGTTATTTGATACGAACGCCTTCGCTGTGAAGCTAAAGAGTTATTTAGGGCATTGCTTTTAATAAGTAAAACACAGGTCTAACAACCAACATTCAAGCTGTTAAATGCCTGTTAGATTTGTTTTTTATATCGAATGAAAAACGGTGAATTCCAGCCGCAAAAAAAATGCCCTGATCCATACTTGGGGTATGAAAATTGAGACTCCTTTTCAGCCCCTAATCCCCGCCCCCAGGCTCTTTATGCACAACTGGGGACGCGTTGTTTGCTTTGCCCTGATGACTCTCTTGCTGACCCTTCAATTGAGCGGGTGCGCATCTTCAGATAGCCCCGATCAGGCACAATCCGAGGCCATGCCCGACAGCGCTCCATCAGACACCGCAAAAGACCTCCGCCACTGGTTCTTTGAGGACAGCGATCGGCTGCTTTCAGAGTTTCCACTGAATCACACCCCCACATTGGCACGCATCTACGCCAACACGAATTATCAGCCTTTGTGGTTGGATCAGCAGAAACTCTCCTCCGCCGGCAAGCTGTTGCTGCAAAGCCTGACGGAAACCAGTGCCGACGAGATCTACGACTACCCCTATCACCTGCAACTCATTCAAGAACATATCGAAGCCGCTGAAACCGAACCGGAGGCCCTGAGCACTCTGGATATGCTCATGAGCGATGCGTTCGTGAGTTACGCCGACGATGTGTTCAGCGACAGACTGTATCCGTCCACCATGCAATACCACCTCAAAAACCTGCACACGGCCGGCTACACCAAATCATCCAGCTCTGGCAGTAACGACAGCTTCACAAGCGGCTCTGGCTCAACCCGCCACAATGATATCGTCGCCATACTGAGTCGCACACAAACACCGCAAGCCCTCACCGACCTGCTTCAACAAATGCTCCCCGATCACCCTGACTACGCCCGTCTGCGCGAGGCTCTCAGCCACTATCAGACCCTGGTCAACAACGATCAGTGGCAACCTATTTATCCCGGACCCACACTTGAACTCGGCATGCAGGATCCTCAAGTCGGTCAGTTACGCGACCTGCTGACACTCTACGGAGACTATCTGCCGGATGAGCCCGGACTGTTTTCACGCTGGATGAAAGAAACACCAGAGCAGCAGCAAGAGATAATCTACAACACCTTCGACAAGCGCCTGGAGCAAGGGCTGCGGCACTTCCAGCGTCGCCACGGGCAAACTGTCGATGGCCGCGCGGGGCCCGTCACCCGTCGCCTGCTTAACGTGCCGCCGGAATACCGTGTACGGCAGATTGCCTTTAATATGAAACGCTGGCGGGAGCTGCCCAGAGACCTGGGCGAGCGCTACCTGTGGGTCAACATGACCGACTATAAACTGCAGCTGATTACGCACCAGCAGGTGGAGCTGGATATGCGCATCATCATCGGCAAAAGCTACCGCCCCACCCCGGTGATGCAAAAACACGTCAGTACCCTGGTGTTTAACCCCTACTGGAACGTGCCGCGTCGGCTGGTGGTCAACGACATCCTGCCGGAAGCGCGCAAGGATCCTGAATATCTGACCAAAAAGCACATTCGCATCTTTGAAAACTGGGAGAGCACCACCCCCATCCCGGCCAGTAGCATTGACTGGGAGCACGCCAATCGCCGCAACTTTCACTACCGTTTGCGGCAGGAACCCGGCTCTTACAACTCACTGGGGCGCATCAAATTTACCATCCCCGACAGCGACTCTATTTATCTGCACGACACCAACAGTCCCGAGCTGTTCAACAAGGATAAGCGAACCATCAGCTCTGGCTGCATCCGCATTGAACAACCTTTGGCTTTAGCGCAAGCACTGCTGAGTGGCACCCGCTGGAACCCCGGAAAAATCCAGCACACCCTGAACAGCGGTAAAACCCGTCACGTACGTCTAATGGAAGACATCCCCATCTACCTGTTCTACGCCACCGCCTGGGTGGACGGAGATCAGCAAATCCAATTTCGCGACGACATCTACAAGCTCGATCGCCTGGTGAACTTCTCCGGCTCGCCCGTCAGTCTTTAAGTCTTGCTCTCTTTAAGCCTACTCTCTGTTACGTCTTACTCTCTGTTGAGTCTTACTCCCTTTAAGCCTTACTCTAACGAGCTGACACATTTCCTACCTCTTCGCTGAGCACTCTTGAGCGACTTTCTGACGTCATCAAAAACAGACCTAGTCCCTTCCTGACTTTTTTCCAGTCAGCCCTGCGTCCTTTACATATCTTTACTCATTGAATCAATATAGCCAGTATGCCACTTACCGCCGGCCAAAATCCCAAGGTCGCGTGTTACTTCTGTTTCATACCTTCCCACATTGGCCGCTTTCGCCTGCATTTAGCAGCCTTGTCGTCACCGGCCTCCTCCAATGTTATAACGGAACCAGTTCAAAATATCCGATCAGAATATATACAACCTGATTAGCCAAAGGCATAATCGGTGAAACTTCATTCACCAATGAGAACGGGGGAAGGATATCCTCAGCGGTGGATGAATAGCGGAACGTAGATTCTGCTGCACGACAGATTTAACTGACCATAGGCTTGAAACACCAAAGGTATAACAATGTATTCGCGACGCAATTTTCTGGGCATGGCTGGTTTGGCCGGACTCGCCCTAAATAGCCCCCTGGCTCTCGCCAACAACAAACCCAAAGGCACGAAAACCCTCAAAATGCGCAACCTTCACACCAATGAGAAGGTGAGTTGTACCTACTGGATTGAGGGTGAATATCAGCTTGAAGCTCTGCAGGAGGTTCATCAGTGTCTGCGAGATCATCGCACCGGTGATGTATCCCAGATTGACCACCTGCTGCTGGATCACGTCTACAACCTGGCTGACCGCATGGAGTACACCGGTGAGATCCATATCATTTCCGGCTATCGCTCCCCTAAAACCAACGCCATGCTGAACAAAACCAGCAGCGGTGTTGCGAAAAAGAGCCTGCACATGCAAGGTCGTGCCATCGATCTGAGACTGCCCGGAATGCCATTGAGCCAAGTGCGTAAAGCCGCTCTGGCCGAGCACAAAGGCGGCGTTGGCTATTATCCGAAGAGCAACTTCCTGCATCTGGACACTGGCCGCACCCGTCAGTGGGGCTAAGCCTGGGGATAACGCCTGGGATGGGAACGTGGGGACTGAGGCCTGGACACCAGTTCAGATCAGAAGACGGGCAGGACGCCCAGACAGCTTGAACACTGCCCCGATCGGGGCAGTATTAACTGAATAACGTTTGTTTAATCAATAACGACGGTTTCGTGAATCATTTTCGCTTAATGAATCACTTCCGGCAGCTCCGGCATCCCCAACAGACGGGTAAGTCCACTGCCCAAACCGCGTTCCAGACAGCGATTCACCGACTCGGCATCATCCTGAGCCATCACTTCATCCAGTAATTCTTCGGCCTGCTCCAGTGTAATGCTGCGAATCACCTTCTTCACTTTCGGCAAGTTGGTGGCGTTCATGGACAGCACGTCGTAACCCATCGCCATCAACAACACCGCCGCGGCCGGATCACCCGCCAGCTCACCACAAATACCAACACTGGCACCCTGACTGTGACCATCGCGCACCACCTGATGCAAGGCGCGCAATACCGCCGGATGGAAGGGCTCGTACAGATCCGCCACCCGGGGGTTGTTGCGATCCACGGCCAGCAAATACTGCGTCAGGTCGTTACTGCCCACCGACAGGAAGTCCGAGCGCGCTGCCAGTTCCCGCGCCTGATACACCGCTGCGGGGACTTCGATCATCACACCGATCGGCGGCAATTCAAGCTGGTAACCCTCTTCGAGTAATTCGTGAAATGCTCGATAAATCAATGCCTTGGCTGACTCCAACTCACTCACACTGGATACCATGGGCAACATGATACGCATGTTGTTGAGACCTTCACTGGCTTTCAACATCGCGCGAATTTGAGCCAGAAAAATTTCCGGATGGTCGAGAGTGACACGAATACCGCGCCACCCCAGAAACGGGTTTTCCTCTTCGATGGGGAAATAACTGAGGGACTTGTCCCCGCCCACATCGAGGGTACGCATGGTGACAGTGTGAGGCGCAAAGGCTTCCAGCTGCTCACGGTAGATCAGTCGCTGCTCCTCTTCACTGGGGAAACGATCGCGCAGCAGGAATGGAATCTCGGTACGGTAGAGGCCAACCCCTTCCGCACCGCGCTCCAGCGAGCGCACCACATCGGCCATCAGGCCCGTGTTTACCCATAGGGGCACACGGTGTTGATCCAGCGTCTCGCAAGGCAGATCGCGCAGAGCTTCCAGGCCTTTGACCAGCTCGCGCTCTTCGGCACAAATGTCTTCATAGTGTTTAAGCAGAGTTGTGCTGGGGTCGGTGTAGAGCATGCCGCGATAACCGTCGACAATCACGCGGCGCTCGGAAATCTGGGTGTAGGGCAGATCCACCGCCCCCATCACCGTCGGCACCCCCATTGCACGGGCCAGAATCGCCACGTGTGAGTTGCTGGAGCCCTGCACAGAAACCAGTCCGGCCAGCTGATCTTTGGGCACTTCACCGAGCATCGAGGCGGTCAGCTCTTCCCCCACCAAAATGGCGTTTGGGGGGAAGACCCGCGACTGCTGGGAGGATTCCTGCAGATAGGCGAGCACCCGTCGGCCGAGATCGCGGATATCCGCCGCGCGCTCGCGCAGGTAGGCATCACTCATACTGCTGAAATTGCGCTCGTGCTCGAGAATCACCTCACTCCAGGCGTAGGCAGCGCTGACGCCCTGACGGATACGCTCAGTCACTTCGCCGCCCAGTGACGCATCGTCCAGCATCGACAGGTAGGCATCGAACAAAGCCCGCTCCTGAGTGTTTAACCGCTGTTCCAGTTGCTTACCGAGATTTTTCACATCCTCCCGGGCAGAGCCCAGGCAGCGCTGGAAGAAGGCCAGTTCCTCGTCAACATCCTCACAGGGCTGGAAAGGTACGCCGCGCAAATCCGCGGCCGGAGACATGACCACCACATGGCCGATGGCGACACCAGGGGAGCCGGCCACACCTTTGAAGCGAGCCTCCTGTGCGTTCTGCCCCATAGCCTTGAGCACGCCAGTGGCTTCCGCGTGAGCGATAACCCCGGCCAACTGAGCCGACATGGTGACCAGAAACGCCTCTTCACCCTCGTCAAACCGGCGGCTGTCCACCTGCTGAATGACCAGTACACCCAGAACCTGGCGCTGATGAATGATGGGCACCCCCAGAAACGAGCTGTAACGCTCTTCCCCGGTGGCTTCGAAATATTGATATTTAGGGTGCGCAGTGGCCAGTTCGAGGTTGATGGGTTCTTCCCGCTGAGCGACGTAACCCACCAGACCTTCACCCAGCCCCAAACTGACATGACCCACGGCGTTTTGATTCAGGCCATCGGTGGCCATCAACAGGTACTGGCCCTTGCCGTCGCGCAGGTAAGCTGAACACACGTGGGTGGCCATCACGGCTTTGACCCGCTGCACAATGATATTCAGTGCGGAGGCGAGATCGCGGGCGGAGTTGACCTCCTGCACGATACTGCGCAGGGAATTCAGCATGGTTGGCATCTTATCCTCCCATCGCATGACCTGCGCCTCGTTGAGAATGATGTCGGCTGAGGCGGGTTTCCAGCTCGGCATGGGCCATCGCCAGCTCTTTCATCGCCCGGCGATACACATCGCGCTTGAAGGAAACCACCTGGTCCAGAGGATACCAATAACTCACCCAGCGCCAGTGGTCGAATTCGGCGGGGCCATCGTTAACCAGACTGATCGCCTCATCGTCCGATTCCAGCTGCAGCAGAAACCATTTTTGTTTTTGACCGATGCACAGTGGATTGGAGCCGTGACGCAACAGGCGACGAGGCAAGCGATAACGCAACCAACCGCGGGTACGGGCGAGGATTTTGACATCCTTGCGGGTCAGGCCGACCTCTTCGTGTAATTCCCGAAACAAGGCCTGCTCGGGATCTTCATTTTCCTGAATGCCGCCCTGGGGGAATTGCCAGGCGTCCTGACCGCCGACGCGACGCGCCCACAGCACCTGACCCTGACGGTTGGTCAGTATAATGCCTACATTGGGTCGAAAACCGTCAGCGTCTATCACTCAAACCCTCCCAGGCACACATTGTCTATTCTGCTTATCGAATGGCTATTGTTCCACAAACAAACAAGTTTCATCAATGCGGCCAATGACTTAGGTGTTTAATTTATGTCAATGAAGGCACGATTCCCAAAAACAGCCGCCCCTCACCACAAAAATATCACCATTAGTAACACTTAGGAAAAGGCTGCGGTATCCTTAGGGCCTTTTGACACTGGCTGTCGGCATCTAAACAGCAACCTAATTTTAAACCGTATAAGAGGACATCACGTGAGACTGGCTATATTCGATCTGGACAACACCTTAATCGCCGGCGACAGCGATCACGGCTGGGGCGAATTTATGGTCGCTCAGGGCATGGTTGATCCCGTGGTGTACAAACGTGCCAATGACCAGTTTTACGCCGATTACGAGCGCGGGGAAATGGACTTACAGGCTTATCTGAATTTCTCTCTGGAGCCCCTCACCCGCTACACCCAGGAAGAGTTGAGCAGCCTGCACCAGAAGTTTATGCAGGAAGTGATCGCTCCCATACGTCTGCCGCAGGCCGAAGCCTTGCTGGCCAAACACCGCGCCGACGGCGATTACCTGTTGATCATCACCTCCACCAACGGTTTTATCACCAAACCCATCGCCGAATCCCTGGGCGTGGACGACATCCTCGCCACCGATGCCGAAATCATCAACGACCGCTATACCGGCAAGATGACCGGCATTCCCTGTTTTCAGGATGGCAAGATCACCCGTCTGCACCAGTGGTTGGAAACCGCCGCCGATAAAGGCTTCGACGGCGATCTGACGGACTGCTATTTCTACAGTGACTCGATTAACGACCTGCCGCTGATGCAGGAAGTCCCCAATCCGGTCGCTGTCGACCCGGACGACGCTCTGCGCCAGCACGCCGAACAACACGGCTGGCCCGTTATCAGCCTGCGCGACTGAGAGACAGCGCGGCAGACTCACGACCTATGCCACACCGACCCCCTTTGTTCTGGAATACGTTCATGATTCACCTGCGTCCACTAACCCTTGTGCTGCTCTGTGCCCTGTTCAGTGGCTGCGAAAAAACCGCGGAACCCGAAACCTCGCCCGATACGCCAGCCACTACCGAGGTGTCTGCCGAAGAGCTCAGCCCGAGCACCCGCCACAGCTGGGACACCGCCGCCGATCTGCTGCAACAAGCCGAGCTACAGACCAGCACTTTGCAAACGGCCATTGCCGAGTTTGTCGCCACGCCCAGCGAAGAGTCACTGCGTCAGGCGCGCGCGCAATGGCAACTCACGCACAACCAACTGCAACAGCTGTCCCTGCTATTTGCACTGGGTGACGTCAGCCCTACCCTGTTTGCCCCCCTGCGGCAGGCGCACTTCCAGCTGGACGCCTGGCCCATAGAACCCGGCTATCTGGACTACTTTGATGTGTATCCACACAGCGGCATCGTCAATGACATCGTGATCAATATTGATGAGGCGTCCATCCGTGAACAACACGGCTTTACCAGCGATTCGGACGTCAGCCTCGGCATGCACGCGATCAGCTATCTGCTCTGGGGAGAGAATCGCCAGCGGCCAGTCAGCGATTATATTCCCGCCGAGCCCACTTCACTGCAGACACAAAGTGGCATCAAACCTAAGCATCTGCCCAACCAACGGCGGATAGCGCTGCTGCAATTGCAGGCTGACTTATTGGCTGAAGATATCAAGGCGCTGGGTTATCAATTCTCGCAACCGGCCAGTGGACTGAATACCGCCTATGCCCGTCTGGCTGCCGCAGCTCAATTAGAACTGTGGCAGCGAAGCGTGGTTCAGGTCTTGGATAACCTGCAGAAACAACTGCCAACAGGCGAAGCCGATGACGACGTCGAGCAACATAGTCGCTTTGCCGGCGGACAGGGACAGGTTCTGGCCGATACGTTAAAAGGCGTACAACAGCTGCTGCTTAGCCACGACGATAATATCCAGCCATTGGCTCACTGGCTCAATCCCCAAGGGGATCTTACAGTGCTCACAACACAGCTTCAGCAAACCGAAGCCACGCTCCGTGAGGCGGACAAAGACTGGGAGGGGATAGATGCAGAACAGATTCAGACCCTCAACCAGCAATTACGTCAGTTGAAGGCCTGGTTCCAGCCCCAGGGTAGATAAACTCCCAAGGCAGACAGACAAGTTCCTAGGGCAGGTAGACTCGCGCAAACACGGCTTTCAGATAATCCGTTTCCGGAATGGCTGGGTGCACCGGGTGATCCGCACCCTGTCCGCCCTGGTGAATGATCTGAGCGTGACGGTCGAGGTGGCGAGCGGCACCGCGAACGATTTCCACTAACGCTGTTTTCTCCAAATGCATGGAGCAAGAGGCGGACACCAGAATGCCGTCGCGGGACAGCAGGCGAATCGCCAGCTCATTCAGGTGGCGGTAGGCCGCCTCACCGGATTTCTGATCTTTTTTGCGCTTGATAAACGCCGGCGGGTCGAGCACCACAATATCGAACTGTTCACCCTGCTCAATCAGACCTTTCAACACCTGAATGGCCTTGCCATGCAAACCGGTCATGCGATCGTCAACGCCATTCAGCGCGGCGTTCTCGCCCACCCATTCCAGCGCCTGTTCGGACGCATCCACACACACCACTTCACTGGCGCCGGCAGCGGCCGCTTGCACACCCCAGCCGCCGACGTAGGAAAACACATCCAGCACCCGCTTGCCCGGAGACAAACGCTGCAGCATCGCGCGGTTCTCACGGTGGTCGTAGAACCAGCCGGTTTTCTGACCTTCGGCAATCGGAGCCAGAAAGCGCACGCCGTTTTCCACCAGTTCCACCGCTTCCGGCACATCACCGATGGCTTCGACGTAATCGTTCAGTCCTTCCAAACTGCGAGCAGAGTGATCGTTGCGCAATAAAATGGCTTCCGGTTTGAGGCACTTCTGCAGCGCTTCGACGATGGCATCCTTCTGCTTTTCCATGCCAGCGGTGGCCATCTGTACCACCAGGTAATCGCCAAAACGATCAACCACCAGACCGGGCAACAGGTCACTGTCACCGTAGATCAAACGATAATAAGGTTCGTTGAAACAGGCCTCCCGCAACCCCAGCGCCTGCTTGATCCGATGCACCAGCAGGGATTTGTTCAGCGGGTGCGCCACATCGCGATTGACGATACGACCGCAGATCAGACTGTCCGGGTTCATGGTCGCAATCGCCAGCGCTTTGCCCTGCTGATTACACACCAACACCTGATCGCCCGCCGTGAAGGACTTCAGCGGCGACTGTTTAACATCCACCTCATTGGAAAAAACCCACAAGTGGCCACGTTTCAAACGGCGGTCTGCCTGCGATTTCAGGATCAGTTTCGGTAGGGTCGTTGCTTCGGTGGTCATGGTAATCTCCGGAAAAATCCGATGGAGGGGACAACAGCAGTGGATAAACCATCAAACGTGGATACACATCTTTTAAAATGGATAAAACACGATGGATAAAACACAGTTGGCGCTGGGACAGGCGCGCATTATAGGTGAAAATAACCGACTTGGGGGCTGTTAACACCGTTTGCCAGTGATTCTGTTAAAACCGTTTACCGGTGACTCTGTTAAAGTAGCCCATTGCTGCTAAGCTCCAAGGGTCTGTTAACCCTAGACCAGAACCTAAATAGCACGCGCTATTATTTTATTAACGATATGGAACCGTCACGATGCGTTTATTTTCTCCCCTGCTGTTTATCACCTTTCTGGCAGCCACTCTGTCAGCCTGTAACCCTGTTGCCTATAAGGGCATGGAAACCTCTCCGGCCAAACTTCAGGGCCTGAAAACTTTTCAGTGGGAACCGGTCATCGCGTCGGACAGCAAGAATCAGGACGCCTTCGATCAGGCATTTCGCGAAGCCATGACCGCACATCTGCACAATAAAGGTTATGTCTCTGCCAAAGACAATGCCGATCTGACCGTCGATTACCGCATCAGTATGATTCCGGTGGAAGATCCCGCCGTGAATAACTCCCCGGGACTGGGGTGGCACCTGGATGAAACCGGTGAGCCGGTTTACGATGGTTGGGAACACCCTACCGGTATGGATAGCCTGATGCAGCGCGGGTTGGTGATTTTGACGTTAACTCGCAACAGCGACGAAAGCATTGCCTGGCAGGCAGGTGCCTCCCGCAAAATAGAGACGGAAGAGTCCGCCTCGACGTTTAAATCTCACGCTAGCAAGCTGGCGGCGAAACTGGGCAAAGAAATCCCCAAAGCCAACTGATCAACGCCTATCGACGCAGCTCGGCAGCCTTGTCTGCCAGCTGCGGCATCAACTGCAGAAACCCCCTTTCCAATTCCGAATACTGCGCCAGAACGGCTTGCCCCGCAGGCAGTAAATTGGTCTCAAAGCGAATACGCTGATCAATGCGTTCCAGCACCGGCAGAAACATCTCTTCACGCCCATACCCCTGAAACAGATCGTTGGCAGCAGCCCGGCGGATAAAACGAGCCGCAGACTCCGGCAAGCGCTCATGCCGCATCGCACACAACTCGTAAAACGATTGACTGAACTCAGGTAGGGGAACATCAGAGAAGTGCGTCCAGTGACGCACCAGTAAGTGATCGAAGAAGACATCCAGCGCAATGCCACCCACCCGTCGGTAGTCGGTACCCAGCGCCTCAAGGCAACTCAGGTATTGCGGATGGCTGTCCACATAAGCGTCCAGCTGGCGGTGCAATTGAATCCCCGACCTCACTCCCGGCGACCAGACATTACCCTGCTTGTCCGGCAGAGCGGCTGGCAGGGGGCCTTTGACAAAGTCTCCGAGAAACCCACCCAGCTGCCATTCCGGATCGGGGCCAGACAGAAGAATGTGGGCCAGGTAATTCATAACAACTCACGCGACGGAAACACGCACCCTCTACTGACAGCAGGTGTACTGCGCGTAGTAAGCCCGCAGATACTCATCAAAATCCATCTGCGGAGAAGCATCCAGATCAGCCTGATCCTGCAAAGAAGCCTCGGCCTCACGCTGCATTTGCCTGAATTCCTCATCCGACAACGGGCGCTCCGCATAGGCCTGACTGTGCTTGAGCGATTGATTCATGGCAAAGCGGAAGAAGGTTTCACCGCTGGCTTCCATGTCCGCGAGAATTTGGGCTGACGGCGTCAACTCGGGCTTTTCCAGTTTAATACGCTGCGCTTCTACGGCAGCGGAATACGCCTGAGTGTCATAGCTGCTGTCCAGCATGACCGCGACTCGGGCAATATCGTCCAGCAAGACTGAGCCCCACTGGGCCGGGGAGACTTCTCCCGCGGCGGTGAGCAGACGCATCTCTGGATCCCGCCCCTGCGCCACCATGCGACGCTGATTTTCCTGTCCGCGGCGGTATTTCACATTGTCGGTTTCCGGACTGTCGCTCATGAGGCAATACAGCAGGAAGGCATCGAGAAATTCGATCTGCTCAAGATTCAGGCCCAGCGGCTCGTAAGGGTTGAGATCGATACAGCGCACTTCGATGTATTCCACACCCCGATCGTTCAGGGCTCCCAGCGCCGTTTCACCTGAGCGTGCGGTTCGTTTGGGCCGAATGGTGCTGTAAAACTCGTTTTCAATCTGCAACAAACTGGTATTGAGCTGCTTGTATTCACCGTGCTCATCCTTCAGGCCATTCGCCACATAATCTTCGTGTGGCTGCGTAATGGCACCGCAGAGGGTTTGCAGGTAGGTGTCCAGATTGTTGTAACACACCACCAGCGAATCCTGTGCACTGCTTTGATAACCCAGGTTGCCCATACGCAGTGACGTACCGTAAGGCTCATGCAGGCTGTGATCATCGTTTCCAAACGGCTGCAGGGAATGCTCACGACCTTTGACAAAGCTGCGGCATATGGCCGGCGAGGCGCCGAACAGATACAACAGGAGCCAGAAGTTGCGGCGAAAATTGCGAATCAAATCAAAATAGCGACGATTCTTATAGTCCTGCAGGGATTCCGCGGCACCTTCCCGCTCATGCCAGAAGGCCCAGAACTCGTCACTTAAAGAGAAATTGTAGTGAATGCCGGCAAAGGTTTGCATCGAACGTCCATAGCGCTCGCCCAATCCCAAGCGGTAGATGGATTTCATCCGCCCGGGGTTCGAGGTGCCGTATTGACCCACCGGAATATGATCGTCACCACTGAGCATGCAGGGCATGCTCGCCACCCACAGGTGCTCATCCTCGAGCTGTTGATAGGTGAAGCGCTGCACCCGATCCAGGTCGTCCAGCACCTGTTGACTGGACTCCGTGGGGGGAGTGATAAATTCCAGCAGGGCTTCACTGTAATCGGTGGTGATGGAGGGATGGGTCATGGCCGACCCCAGACTGCGAGGGTGCGGCGTCTGGGCCAGAGTCCCCTCAGGGGTAATGCGCAGACTTTCCTTTTCGAGACCTTTGAAGACGCGCGTGAGCTTACTATGGACGGGCTCAGCCAGCACCGCCAGTCGTTGGTTCAATAAAGACAAACCGTTTCCCTCATGAGCCACACAGAAGCTGTGTGACGGGGTGGGTCTAATCCAAACTCAAAACAGCGAGGACGCCTCAGTTTTGTCCGTCTCGTTGTCTGTTTCAAGTTCCACCGGGGTGACGTCTGGAGTCACGTCTGCAGCCTGGTGTTGCTCGGCCTCGGCAGTGGCGGCTGTATCACTTGTTTCAATGGGTGATTCGTCTGCTGCCGTCTCCAGCGCGGTACTAGCATCTCCTAATGGGGGCAAATCCTCATCCTTCAAGAGGGGCAGCCCACGATCATTGAGTGTGCACTCAAGAATCTTGATACGCAAAGTATAGTCGCGCGCGTTCACTTCGATCATCTGATTGAGTGCTTCGTCGCGATGAGGGGTGCGAAACAGGGTGTTGGCCTCACGGCCGTCGACCCATTCACCCTGCTTATTCAGCAGGTGCTTGTGCTGGTTTTGCAGCAGGAAAATACTGTTCATGAAGACTCGAAACCCGACCTCTGTTGCGGAATCTGTGCTGCGACCCGTCCACCGGCACTCACCGGGAATGCACGGCAATAGACACCGCAGCCTGTAAATTCCGAGTGTAACCGGAAAAAAACCTCGGTTCCAGAGAGGCTGAGGAGTGAGATTTAGTGTCCGACCCCGGTCAACTCTTCGATTAATTCCGCAATCAGCTGGATACCCGGCTCAATTTTGTCTTCCGGAATGACCGTAAACCCCAAACGGAAATAGTTTTTTGGCGGCGGCTCGCCCTGACCGTCAGCGCGCTCATTAAAGGCAATATCCCCCAACTCCAGCAATATCCCCCGCTCGGCCGCGACGCGCCGCAACTCATGGCAATCCAGACCTTCCGGTCCGCGCACCCAGCAGGTGGTGCCGCCAAATACGGGTCGCTGCTGGTTGGAGGGAATATAGCGCTCGATGGCCCGGGTAATCTTCGACCAGTTGCGCTTGTATTTACGCCACAAGCGCTTGAGCAGAGCGTCGTAGTGGCCGCGGGCTAAAAACAACGCGGTCATCCGCTGATTGTTCATCGGCGGATGGCGCATCATCAAACGCCGGAGCACCCGCACCTCTTCAATCAGCGGCGCCGGTGCCACCATAAAACCAATACGCAGCCCCGGAGCCAAAACTTTCGACAGGCTGCTCATGTAGATCACCCGACCGCTGCTGTCGAGACTTTTCAGCGCCGGCAGAGGATCATCGATGTAGTTGGTCTCAATTTCATAATCGTCCTCAATGATCACCAGATCATCTTCTTCCGCCAGTGCCAGCAACTCCTTGCGTCGCTCAATGGGCATGGTCACCGAGGTCGGCCAATGATGGCTGGGGGTCGTATAAACGTAATCACACTCACGCAGGGAATCGCCCAGCACCAGACCATAATTATCCACCGGTTGAGGAACAGTCTCGCCAAAATGCAAAGAGAAAATATTGCGGGCATCGGGGTAACCGGGGTTTTCCATCGCCATTTTTCGGCCCGGTTTCGCCAGCAGCGTCGACAACAAATACAGCGAGTGTTGTGTGCCGACGGTGATGAGGATTTCTTCCGGTTTCGCCCAGATCCCACGCCGGGGTAATACCCGCGACCGGATCTGTTCAATCAGTATCGGATCATCGGCATCCATACAGTCGCCGGTCCAATCTCGCACGGCCAAAACACTGAGAGCCTGCTTGGAACACTCACGCCACTCCGCCAGAGGGAAGGTTTTCGGATCAATCTGGCCGGAGAGAAACGGATATTCATAGCGCTGCCAGTCCGAGGGTTTGTCGATGTTACGCTGCTGGCTGGGATGACTGGCAAAGCGATCGCTCCAGTCGGGCGCTCTGGAATCGATCTCTGACTGCTCAGTCTGATCAGATTTACTCGCAACTTCACGACGATTATCTAGCTTGGCACGGCCGTCCAGAATTGACGGGTTAACAAAATAACCACGACGTTCACGGGCAATGATATAGCCGTCCTCGACCAGATCCTCGTAGGCGAACATCACGGTTTGTCGGGACACGGACAACGCCTGGGATAATTTACGACTGGAGGGAATGGGTTTATCCAACGGGATATGGCCGTCAAGAATCGCCACCGCCAACGCTTTGCGAATCTGTTGTTTAAGATTGTCGTCGCTGGATTTATCCAGATGAATCAGTTGTTCTAGCACTGCACTTCCGCCTGTCTCTTGTGGCCACTTTTGTCGCTAGCTTATGCAGCCACTTTGTGTCATTACGATATTACTTCGGCTTCCTGCTGCACACGTACCTGTTAAAAATTCCTATGCCTATTGATATCACTCAGATCGGTTACACAACCGTCAATAAACGAGAGGTACAACTGAAAATGGCACAGTCAGCCCAACAGCCAATCTGTGCCATGTCCTCGGCATTCTCTTCAGTTCTTCCCTGTTAACCCGGCCCTGTTAACTCTGTCCTGTTAACTCTGCCCTGTTAACCATGAACTCTGCCATGAGAGAATCGCAGTATACTCGATTCAAGCCCTCAGATAACGAGCGTTTTCACATAACTCATTTCCCGCACCGCGTACTTTATCCCTTCCCGACCGACACCACTTTCCTTCACGCCCCCAAATGGGAAGTGCTCGGTGCGGAAACCCGGGCCATCATTGGTCGCCAGTGTGCCGACATCCAACTCTTCAAACAGGTAGCGGATCACACTCAGATTTTGCGTGAACACCCCGGCCTGCAATCCATACGCGGTGTTATTGATCAGCGGAACAATATTCTCCACTTCCTCGAATTTACACAGGGGCATAACTGGACCAAAGGTTTCCTCGATCATCAGATCGCAATCGGGGGCAACATTTTCCAAAATGGTCGGATACACCAAAGCCCCTTCGTACTGATTGCCCAAAGCAACCGTTGCCCCACGATCAATGGCATCTTCGATGCGCTGACGAATTTCATTCGCCGCCGGCTGATGAATAAC
>NZ_CBFIHX010000042.1:0-13183 GCF_965662505.1 Pseudomaricurvus sp.
CCAGCTTTTCCAGTTTTAACTTCTGTTGTGGTTGAGGCTTGTGATGCAGCCAATATCTCAGTTCATGACTGAAAGTATCCTGCAATTCAGCTGCGGGAATGTCTGATTGGTTGATCAATTCACGAACCTGGGGTGTTGCCCATAACAGCTGTCCATCATGATCCACTGTGAGCAGGAACTGTCCGGTTGAATCCAGAGCAGTGTGGGCGCTGGTTGTCAGCCGCGCATTGTTCAGGTGCACTTTCATCCGCGCGAGCAATTCGTTGGGTTTAATGGGCTTGGTCAGATAATCAACTCCGCCAGCCTCCAGTCCCTGAACGATATTCTCCGTTTCACTCAGGCCCGTCATAAATATGACCGGGATGCCTGCCAGAGCCGGGTCAGCTTTTAAGCGGCGGCAGGTCTCAAAGCCATCCATTTTAGGCATGACCGCATCCAGCAAAATCATATCAGGACGTAAGCGTTGAGCAATGGTCAGCGCTTGTCGACCTTCCAGTGCAACCAGTACGCTGATATTGGCTTCTTCAAGAACGTCACTGATTAAACTGAGTGAGTCGGGGGAGTCGTCTACCACCAGTACAATGTCTTGTTGAGTTGAGTCCGTCATGCGGGGTTGGTCTCCAGAAGAATCTCCAGTTGCTCGAACTGCATGGCGTGGGCAAGTTCACGCAAATGTTTTAATTCGTCAGGGCGTAGGATACCGGATGTTTGTATTTCGTCCAGTGTGTCCAGAACGCCTTTGCGGTGGGCGATTTGTACGCAATTCGTAAGTTGAACAATCAAGGGGTGATCCACGATGGCTTTGAAGTCAGGAGTACTGCTGACGATGGTGGTGGGTTCTTCAGTGACTTTCGAAGGCTGATCTTCCGTTGTGCCATCCTGATATTGCCACTCGAGCTTTAGCAGGTGGCCGAGTTTCTCCAGCAACAGCTGATTGCGAATTGGCTTCACCATGTAATCATCGTGCGGTGTTTGTCGGTCTGCAGTCTCGGACTGAACGTAGGGATCCAGAGGGTCCCGGTGGCGTTCATTGGCCTCCGCGGACAGCATCAGTATGGGGGTTTTATACCCTTGCCGGCGCAGGTCTGTAGCCAGTTCGAAACCGCTGACTTCAGGCATGTTCACATCGAGAACAAAACAGTCTGGTTGAATGGAGTCCAGTTGCTGAAGCCCATCGGCTGCGCAGGTTGCTTCGATAACGTTGAAGCCCAAGGGGGTCAGAATATCGGTTAACAAGCCGCGATTAACGGGATCGTCATCCACAACCATGATGGTTTTTTCTGTGCCGTGATAAGACTCGATGGTTCTCTGTGGGGGCGCTGCTTCTTCAGGAGCATTGACCCACGACAGCATCATGGCAACGTTAAAGCAGCTGCCTTCACCCGGTGTGCTTTTGATGTCGAGGTTGCCACCCATGATTTCGGTCAGTAACCGGACAATGGTAAGTCCCAGGCCTGTGCCCGGGGTGTGAGGAGTGTTGCTGTTACGGACTCGTTCAAACGGAGTAAATATTCGTTCGATGTCTTTCTTGTGAATACCGATGCCGGTATCGATCACCGAAAACTCGGCGACCTGATTTCGGTAGTAGACATGGAAGTCGACCCGCCCTTCATCGGTGTACTTGACGGCGTTTGACAGCAGGTTGATTAATATCTGCCGCAGTCGTTTTTCGTCCGTGATAACCACTTTGGGCAATCGATGATGCAAGTGAAAGTGAAATGCGAGGCCTTTCAGTTGAGCTTGTTGGGTAAACATCTGCACCAGCTGATCCAGCAGCTCGGGCAGACGAACCTGGTTGCGGTAAATGTCCAGCCGTCCGGCTTCGATTTTGGAAATGTCCAGCAAGCCTTCAATGAGTCCAGCCAGATGTTCTCCACTGTTGCGGATGATGCCGAGTGGGTGTTGATGTTGTTGCGGGATGTCGTCTTTTTGAGAGAGCAGTTGTGCATAGCCCAAAATTGACTGCAACGGAGTTCTCAGTTCGTGACTGATCCCGGACAGATAGCGGCTCTTGGCATTGTTGGCTCTCTCTGCCAGCTCTTTAGCTTCCTGCAGTGCTTTGTCGGTTTCCTGGTGAGCGTCAATTTCATCGATCAGTAAACGAGTTTGTCGATTGGATTCCTGCTGGGCAACCAGCCGGCTTTCATGGGCCAGCAGTATCAGCCAGGAAATAACCCCCGAGATGATCATCAGAGCATAAAAAATCATCCAGATTGTGGTTCTTAGCAGTTCTGCGGTGGGTTCGGAATCCGGTTTTAGGTGTGAGTAAATCAGGGCTAAAAAGGCACCGTTTAACAGCGCTACCGAGATCAGGATAAAGACAAAGCGGGAGATGCGTGAGTTTAGAGCTTCGACAACGGATGTCGGCGCAAAACTGGTCAGCCAATGGTTGAGCTGAACTTTTAAGCGGGCATCGGGTTTGCAGCTGTCGAGACAGCGGGCATCCAGAGAACAGCACAGCGAGCAGATAGCGCCCTGGTACGCCGGACAGTGGCTCATGTCCTCGTATTCAAAATCGCTTTCACAGATACAGCAGCGCAGTGTCACCGGTTCGCCGGCCACTTGTTGAATGGATGTTGACTGCTCCTCGGCGTGTAGCTCATAAAACAAAATGTCTTCTTGTGGACGTGCCAGATAAAAGCGGCCTTTTGTCAGCCAGGCGATGAGCGGTACCAGAACAAAACAGGCGGCAAGGCTGATGAAGTGAGCTAAATAGCTGGCGTTATCGCCGAAATAACCGAGGTAGCAAATAATCCCCAGAGCAGAGGCCAGTATCATGGAGCCGACGCCAACCGGATTGATGTCATACAGGTGTGAGCGCTTGAATTCGATCAGGGGTGGGCTGAGTCCCAGTGGTTTGTTGATCAGCAAATCGGCGGCGAGAGACGCCAGCCAGCTCAGCGCGACAATGGCAAAGACCCCCAGAATCGCTTCCAGAACACGGTAGACCCCCATTTCCATCAAGATTAAGGCGATGGTGACGTTAAACACCAACCACACGACGCGGCCGGGGTGACTGTGCGTCAATCGGGAAAAGAAATTGGACCAGGCAATCGAGCCTGCATAGGCATTGGTAACGTTAATTTTCATCTGCGAAACGATGACCAAAATACCGGCGAGAACCAGAGAGACCGTGGGCGAATGGGTGAGGTAACTAAACGCCAGTTGGTACAGGTACACGGGATCGGTGGCTTTGTCGAAAGGCATGGCCAGGGTAAACGCGAGATAAGCCAAAAATGATCCCAGCAGCATTTTAATCATACCGACAAAGATCCAGCCGGGGCCAGACAAGATCAGCCAGAACCACCAGCGGAACCGGTTCTCAGTCGTTTTTGGCGGCATAAACCGCAGGTAATCCACCTGCTCACCAATTTGCGCCACCATGGCAAAGAAGATTGAGACCGAGGCTCCAAACAGCATCAGATCAAAGCCTTCGACGCTCGCGTGTTGTCTCGGGGCAAAATCGACCCAATTGTCGAGTCGGTCAAATTCGTAGAACACAACTGCCGCCAGCGCACCACATTGCAAAATCAGCCAGAGAGGTTGGCTGCCCACCTGAAAGCGACTGATGGCTCTGATGCCGTGGGTCACAATCGGGACCACCACCAGAGCGCTGATGATATAACCAATCCAGAGCGGGATGGAAAACAGGGCGCGGAGTGCCGAGGCAAAAATGGCTGCCTCAATGGCGAAGAAGATGAAGGTAAACGACGCATAGATCAGCGACGTGATCGTCGACCCGAGATAGCCAAAGCCGCCCCCGCGGGTCAGCAGGTCAATATCCAGACCATGTTTGGCTGAATAGTATGAAATCGGAAATCCAATAATGAATATGGCGACACTGATGGCCAGCATGGCCCATAAGGTGTTGATGAACCCATATTGCAGGGTGGTCGCTGCGCTGAGCGCTTCCAGCGCCAGGAATGCCGTAGCCCCCAGTGCCGTCATACCAATGTGACTGATACTCCAGCGGCGAGCCTTCTTTGCGGTGAAGCGCAGGGCGTAATCTTCCAGTGTTTCGTCACCGACCCATTTGTTGTATTGGCGCCTGACCCGAAATATTGATTGTGTGGCCCGCATGGGCGAATTCCTTATTGGTATATCTGGTGTTGCACTGTCTTGGTGCAGTTGTGGTTCCGGGTTGGTGTCAGCCCCGAGTCTGGGGGAGTCGCCACTCAAGGAGAGAGTAAGACGCAAAAGACGCGCCATTTTAGCAGACATGATCCGGAGGGCGGAGTTTACGGTGGATTCTATTCAGATTGATGATTGAGCTGAGCGGTAATCAGGCCAGTTTATCCGGGTTAACTGTGCTGGTCTGATCAATAGGTTCGGGCTGGTTCTTTGGTGGTTTTGACGGCCTGATTAACATGAGTTTTATGGATTTGGATTTCTATAAGATTCGTCGTTACTGACTCAAAATCCAGAAGAGCTCCTCGCACCTGATCGAGCTCTAACAAACGTCTTAGTTGAGGTGAACATGTCTGATTGGAAAGCCGGCAGCGCCATTGCCGATGAAATGGAAAGCAGAGAGGTTTCTGCTAAGGCGGTAAAACAGGATGCGCAACACGTTTGGCACCACCTGACGCATCATGCCGGGCAGGAATCTATGATGATTGTCAGAGGTGAGGGGATGAGGGTTTGGGATGCGCAGGGGAACGAGTATCTGGATGCTGTCTCTGGCGCAGTGTGGACTGTCAATGTGGGTTATGGGCGCAAAGAGATTGCCGATGCAGTGCATGCGCAGTTGATGACCATGAATTACTTTGCTCAGACGGCTGGCAACATCCCGGCAGCTCAGTTTGCGGAACGCTTATTGGAAAAAATGCCCGGCTTAAGTCGGGTGTACTATTCGAATTCCGGCTCAGAAGCGAATGAAAAAGCGTTCAAAATGGTTCGCCAGATTGCCGCGAAGAAATATGGCGGTAAAAAACATAAGATTCTGTATCGCGAGCGGGACTATCACGGCACTACCATCAGTTGTCTAAGCGCCACCGGCCAGTTTGAGCGTAAAAACCAGTACGGACCATTTACGCCGGGTTTTGTCGAGGTGCCTCACTGTTGCGAGTACCGTTCCCAGTGGGGAGAGGTTGATGATTATGGGATGCGCGCCGCCAATGAAATTGAGCGCGTAATCCTGGAGGAGGGGCCAGATACCGTCGGTGCCATTTGTCTGGAGCCGATCACTGCGGGGGGCGGCGTTATTGAGCCGCCTGAAGGATACTGGCCCCGTGTGCAGGAAATCTGTAAACAATATGACGTCTTATTACACATTGATGAAGTTGTGTGTGGCTTGGGCCGGACTGGAGCCTGGTTTGGTTATCAGCATTATGGTATTGAACCGGATTTTGTCACCATGGCAAAAGGCGTTGCATCCGGTTATGCGGCAATTTCCTGTACGGTAACCAACGAAAAAGTATTCAACTTGCTTCAGGATGATGATGGAGATAATCGAATGGATTATTTTCGTGATATCTCGACTTTTGGAGGATGTACCGCCGGACCTGCCGCCGCTCTGGCCAATCTGGAAATTATAGAACGGGAAGAACTGCTCAAGAATGTTCAGGTGCAAGGGGCATACTTGCGTCAAAAGCTCCTGACATTAAAGGATAAGCATCCTGTGGTGGGGGATATACGGGGTAAAGGATTGTTTATGGGTATCGAATTGGTTAAAGATCGCATAACCAAAGAGCCCGTCGACGAATCTGTCGCTATGGCCGTTGCCGGTGATTGTATGAAGCAGGGGGTGATTATTGGTCGAACCAATCGATCATTTAAGGAATTCAATAATACGCTTTGTTTAAGCCCGGCGCTGATCGCTACTCATCAGGATATTGATACCATCGTTAATGCCATTGATCATTCTTTAGAAAGACTGCAGAACTGATTTTCCCAGTTTAACCGGAAATCCTTTATGAAACCCTGAATTCCACGTTGTTGGGATTCAGGGTTTTTTGTTAAATCCCGTTTTATAAACGTCCAAAGGTTGTTAGCTGTCAGGTTATTATTTCATATCTTATTTCTGTTCTGGGGTGTTTGTCGCCCCAATTCTTTATTTTACGAGAAGCAAGGCATCCTAATCTAAAAGAATTTTAAGGGAGTGTTTTGGTAGTTCTGGTTGTCTAAAGAGATCTTTCTCTAGGTTTAAGCGAAGGGTTAGATTTTTAGTGCTATCGGTTTTTCTTTATGTCTTTAAAGTTTTAGCTTTATGTTTTTTTAATAAATAGCAATTGTAAATATTTAGTTACAGATAGAAGGGGGCTAAGTAACTTATTGTTAATTAATGGTTTTATCGCTGAGTTTATCTATGGTTTTTTTGATGTGTTAGTTCTTGTTTACACATTTTTATAAAACTCCTGATGTCCTTGCGAGGTGTTAATACATTAAAGTGTTCCTCGAGATATTAATTTCCTTTAAAAACAATGAGTTGATGGCTTGGTAACACTCTATGGCACGCATGCTGCAATTGACTGAGTCGTGGAGGGAATCGCGACGAAAATTATTTTGCTGTTTCTTTTCCATGTAAACGAAAGAATTCCTCTTCTGAGGAGTTTGTTTTCAATGTGAAACAGGTAATTGAGTTTATTATCAGGAGATCAAGGCTATGAATTTTAAACGTAAAATTCTAACTGCTGCCGTGGCAATGAGCATGTGTGCGGGTTACCAGGCGTTTGCAGATTTGGATAACAACAATACAGCTGCATTGGGTGCAGTTGCATTCGATGATGGAAGTAACTCTCAAAACTGGACCGATAATTCAGACAATTCGGACAGCTCCACGAGTGATTCCAGTGCGAATGCCAACGATTCATTTAAGAGTTCAGACTCTTCGGATAATTCAGATAATTCAGACAGCTCTGACAATTCGATGAACGACGACAGTGTGAACACCAATGATTCATTTAAGTATTCAGACTCTTCGGATAATTCGGATAATTCAGACAGTTCTGATAATTCGATGACAGACGATAGCGTCAATACCAATGATTCATTCAAGTATTCTGATGCATCGGACAACTCGGATAACTCGGATAATTCAGACAACTCAAACAACAGTGATCAGAACAACACTGATGTGGGTATTGATGTCGCGGATTCTTTCCAGGATAACGACGATAGTTCCGACAATTCTAACAACAGTAATCAGAACAATACTGATGTTGGTATTGATGTGGCGGATTCATTCCAGGATAACTCTGACAATTCCGATAGCTCCGACAACTCGGACAGTTCAGACAACAGCAATGATGTGTCGGTGGCTGATTCCTTCCAGGATAATTCCGATAATTCTGATAACAGCGACAATTCAGATAATTCGGACAATTCCGACAACTCCGACAACAGCAATAATCTGGCTATCACTGATTCGTTTAAGGATCAGTCGGATAATTCAGATAACTCTGACAACAGTGACAGCTCAGATAACAGCGACAACTCCATGACGGATAATTCCAACAACTCGGATAACAGTCTGACCAATGTTGGAAACAATACGCTGACTATTGGAGATATTAGCTTGTCATCAGCGGTTAACACTTCGGATCTGGATGCCTCTGTCACGGGTGGAACCTTCCTTGGTTCGATTGTTGCGAACGGCAGTACCATTGACAAAAGCAATACCCTCAATGGCGGTGTGAGCTCAGCCGGTATTACTGTGATTAACCAAAATACCGGTGCCGGTAGTGCGGTTCAATCCTCTGTGGCGGTTCAGTCAAACTTACAACTGTAGCCCTTTATACCAACACATCTCCGGCATGATGCTTGAGATGTGTTGGTTCTTTTTAAGGCGGTTGTTCAGTGTTCTGATGTCAGGATTCTATTGATGATTGCTCTGGATTGTTGCCAAAGGTGATCACCGTAGGTCCGTATGGAGGCGAATGTGAAAAGGACTAACAGCGCAATGCCCGTCTCGCTGGTGCTACTTACGGGAGTTCTGGCTCTATCCCCAGTGGCCTATTCAGAAAGTAATAAAGATATTATTTTCTTAGAAGAAAGCGCCATCAGCAAGCAGGACTTGTCAGCCCAAAATGGGAAATCTGATCTAAACTTACAGTTCCAGGTTAATGATTCTGATCAAAATGCGTTGTTGCAGAACAATACCTTGAACAACGCAGTCACAGGGGATAACTCGATATCGGAAAACGCCTTATCGGGTGCGTCGGGCATTTCGACAGTTATTCAAAATACCGGTAATCAGGTCATTATTCAGGGCACCACCATGGTCAATGTATTGATTAACCAGTGAGAGCCTGTGTGAGGAATCATGAAAAAATTACCGCTGTTGAGTGCAGGGTTTATCTTTCTGACTCTGTCTATCCCCCCGCTGTTTGCCGGAGGCATGATGTTACCCGGATTGGGTTCAACATACCATGTCAAAGTAGAAAGCTATAAAGAACGGAAATTCCAAAATGTTATAAAGCAGCAGTATGACTTTAGCTGTGGTTCTGCAGCGGTTGCCACACTTCTGACCTATCACTATGACTATGAAATTACGGAACAGAAAGTCTTTGAAGAGATGTTCAAAGTGGCTGATCGTGAAAAAGTGAAGCGAGAAGGCTTTTCGATGTTGGACATGAAGGTGTTTTTGGAATCTATTGATTTCCTTTCGGACGGCTATCGATTGCCTCTGGAAAGGCTGGATCAGGTTGCCAAAGTGCCCGCGATCACCATTATTAACACCAATGGTTACAACCACTTTGTTGTCATTAAAGGCGTTCGTGAGGGTCGTGTGCTGGTTGCCGATCCCGCTGTAGGGACCCGCGTCTTCGATCAGGAAGAGTTTGAGAAGAGCTGGAACGGATTGGTTTTTCTGATCCGAAATCATGCTGATAAAGGGCGGCTGGCTTATGATACAGACAGTTCGTGGGAAGCCTATTCCAAAGCGAACTATGCCAGTGTATTAAACAACAAAAATTTGGCTCAGTTTACGTTGTCACTGCCACGAGCTTCAGAGTATTAGTCACACGCGGCTGAGTACTAGGTATGAATCATGGACAGGATAAGCAGGTTTACCAGGAAGGCAACTGCGTTGACGGTAACAGGCTGTTGTTCGTTCTACTGTAGTTATGGCTTTACCAGTGTAGAGAACAACACCAGTGTAGAGAACAACGACCTTCTTTCGCTATCAGAATCCCCATTATCATTGCAAAATCTGGATCGTCAGCGCGGCGGTTTTATTGATACCAATGGCTTTAAGCTTAACATCGGGCTTGAAAAAGTTGTTCTGGTCGATGGCGTTATTGCAGCAAGATCGCGCTTGGTGATTCCGGATATCAATCTTAAGCCGAATATGTCTCAGGCAATGGCCTCTGCGAAGGGGAATATGGCAGAGTCCAAACGTGCTACGAAAGAAGCCATGGACGGCGGCAGGCAGAAACTGGCACTCTCGATGGACGCCATTAACCAGATCTTTGGCAAGGGAGGAGGGCAGGCTGTTTTGGATGAGCGTGCGTCAAGCCCACAAGATAAAGCCGCCGCACGTTCGGTCTCTGACAGTCTTAACGCCATTAATTCAGGTTTGGCCCAGTCAAAGAGTAGAAATCAATCGGCAAGTGGTGCATCCGTTGATGTGAGGTCTAATGCTCAGACCGGGGTCAGAACTGATAGCGCGACACTCAGTTTGGCAAATACCCGTCAGGCTTCGGTGAGCCAGCCCGTTCCTGCAGTGACATCATCGGACAACGCCTCTCGATCCAAGCAACCGATGCAATCCATACAATCATCAATACAACCCTCGATGATGCTGAATCAGGCTCTGACGCAAGTGAGCCAAGTTGGCAATACGACGTTGATCCAAAATTCAGCGGATAATCGTTTGATTCAAACCGTTCAGGTGTTGAATGTTGAACTCTCCAACCTTTCAAAATTGCGCGGTCAGAGAATTCAATCCCGCATGCTGCCGCAAATGATTCAATACAGCCGCTAGTATCATTCTGGTTGAATTTAAAACTGAAAAGGAGCCCGGATGGATATTTGCACATCAGGGCTTTGTTCTGTGACGCCGACTGCGACCGATAGGTTGATGGCATCGCCGCCGAAGACCTGCTGGGAAATACCAAATAACAAGCTGCCGGAGTGGTAGGTGTCAAACTCGGCATCCTCCAAATCGGGTGCAAGCTCTACGTTGGTTTTGTCGATGATGTTGTGTTCATAGCCGATACTGAACGAGGTTCGTTCATTAATGGAAAAGCCCATCCCGAAACTGAATCCAATGATGTCCCCGGGATCAATTTCTCCACCATATTCGGTGCCTTTATCATCCTTCTGATTCCACATGTAGCTGATGCTGCCATATAGCACGGCTGGATCGGTGGGGTAGAGAACGGTGAGGCCTGGTTGTATCCCCCAGAATCCTGAGCCGGTAGGTTGTTCGTCGAAGGCTATACCAATGATTGCGCCATCGGGGGTGACGATGGGTCGTTGATCAAGATCGAAAATACTGGTGCCGGTATCGCTTTTTACCCGCAGGTTGGCAATAAAAAAAGGCATGCCGTCCAGGCCATCGTTAATCTGATAATTCATGGACATCTCGATATCACCCAGCCCGTCACCGCTGGTATCGCTGATGATATCGACGGGAGTACCATCAAATACCTGCCGCTCGCGAATGCTCTCGTCGATCTGAATGTAAGGGACTTTTAAACTCACTTCCAGTCTTTGCGTCAGGCCATAGCGAGCTGTCAGGGAGTAACCGAAAATATCTCGCTCCGCCTGACTGACATTAATTAAACCCACGAGTAGAGCTGGCAATATTGTGACACCTTCGATGGCGACGATGGTGGAAGAACTGTGGGTGTAGGTGAAAGCCGGCTCGATAATAAACGTACCTTTTGACGTTAGAACGCCACGACTTTCAATCGTGCTGCTGACGACTTCGCTGACTTGTTGATTGCGGTCCTGATTGTTCGGGGCAACAGACGTTGTGGTTTGCGCTTCTTCCTGGCTCCATCCCTGTGAGCTAAACAGTGCAAGTGCCAAAACGGATAGAGTGTAAGTTGCTTGTTGGGTGAGCGACTTGTTGTGCGATGTTGAAGGGTGAAATGTCATCATGTGTCTCCTTGACGATGATCAAAAGCGGGACCTCAAGCTTTCTGGTGAACTGTTTTTGGGGTAGAGATTGTGGCGGGCGATCAATTTGTACAGTGTAGGGCGTGAAACTTGAAGCAGGCGAGACGCTTCGGAAATATTGTTCTGTGTGTAATCCAGAGAGGCTTTGATAATATCGGCTTCGGCCAGCTCCCGGGCTTTGAATAGAGTCAGAGTGGATCGTTTGTCGCCGATGTTTTCCAGTCCAAGATCTTCGTCAGTTATTTCATTGCCACTGCTCATCATCACGGCTTTAAATACACGGTTCTTGAGTTCTCGTATGTTGCCGGGCCAAGAGTGCTTATGGATGGCTTTTAGTGCCCGAGGTGTAAAACTCAGATTTCGACTCTGTTTAACACGAAACTCTTCCAGAAAATACTCTGCGAGCATTACTGGATCCTTCTCTCTTTCCCTGAGTGGGGGCATGTGTACGCTGAGAACGTTTATTCGGTAGTATAAGTCCTCACGAAAGCTTTGTTGTTCAATGGCATCTACAAGATTCACATTGGTGGCAGCTACAATGCGAATGTCCACTAGGATATTTTTTCTGCCGCCGACACGTTGAATCACGCCATCTTGTAGAAATCGCAGAAAGTTTACTTGCTGGTTGAGGGGAAGTTCGCCAATTTCATCCAGAAACAGCGTACCTTTGTGTGCAGACTCCACCTTACCAATTCGCATATCTGTGGCGTTGGTAAAGGCCCCCTTTTCGTGACCGAACAATTCTGACTGAATCAATGATTCAGGAATGGCGCCGCAGTTCACTGCAATAAACGGCCCGCGACGACGGCTGGATTGTTGATGAAGTTCTCTGGCGACCAGCTCTTTTCCGGTACCGCTTTCTCCGGTAATAAGTACCGGAGCGTCAGCACAAGCGGCTCGTTTAATCATGGATTGAACGGATTTTATCTTGTTGCTGGAACCGATGAGTGTGGTCGTCGAGTAGGCTCCGGTCGTGTGTGTTTTGTCGCGTCTGAGGCGAGCCATACCCAGCGCGTGACCGATCGAGTGGTTCAGACGAATTTTATCGGCGGGCAGCGTGTGGTAATCAAACGCCAGGTTGGCAATCAGTTGGCGAACGTTGGGTTCATTAAGGCAGGGTTTGTCCACCAGAGCAACCCAGGGTATGTGAGCGTTGTGGCGAATAAATTCGGCAATGTCATCCGTTTCGGAAGTCGAGGCGTTCTCAAGCAGACGAACAAATCCAATGGCCGCCTGGTTGTTGGAGAGTGTGACGGGCGTTATGACAGGTTCTTTGACTGGCTGAATGTTCCAGTCTGGTAGCAGGTATTTAAGTTGATGGTCGTCCTGAAGTGTGAGGCTGCCCAAGTACCAAATATGTTTGTTGTAATCATCCATACAAATATCCCTTTTATATTTTATGTCTTTGCAGATGTTGCAGCATCCGGCTGTAAAGTATCCTGCAAAGAGGTTTAACCCGTTATTGTTCTGTGTCGTTATCTAACGCTATTCTTTGAAGTTCTTCTTTGAGCTGTGTAGAAGGATAGACGTGGCTTATGAAAAGGGTAAATATGTTTTATCTATTAAAAAATTATTTGATAATTCTTGTAACAATGTTTTTTGAATCACTGCTGTGGTGTGAGCAATTGTACAAAGTGTCAGGGTGGGACGATAACGCTGGAAGAGGTATCTGGTTTTCACAAAATGCCGATTGATAATATGAGGTTATCGCGTAAAGCATTCTTTCTTTGTGGTGTCGGGGAAAAGTTTGTTCTACAGGATCTTTAGGCAATAAAAAAGACCGCGATAGCGGTCTTTTTTATTCAGAGGGTTTCCGGCTCTTCTCAGCAGTAGAGAGGAGTGCCCAGATGGGGATTTCGTTGCGTTAGCTGAAGATTCCCTTGAAGAAAAAGAAAAACAGAAGGGCAAGTCCGGCGCCAGCAGGTAGGGTAATGACCCAGCTGGTGAAAATGGTGCCAATAACGCGCATGTTAATAGCGCCAATACCGCGAGCGAGCCCTACGCCCATGACCGCACCCACCAGAGTGTGAGTGGTTGATACGGGAAGCCCGGTGCCTGATGCCAATACGACCGTTGCAGAGGCGCCCAATTCAGCGGCGAAGCCTCGGCTGGGGGTCAG
>NZ_CBFIHX010000042.1:13193-26771 GCF_965662505.1 Pseudomaricurvus sp.
CGTAATCTTCTTGCCGACGGTAGCAATCACCTTCCAGCCATAGGTAGCCAGACCCACAACAATACCAATACCCCCAAGCAGTAAAATCCAGCTGGGCATGACAGTGTTTGCCGCGACAGCGCCGCTACTGATGACGCCGTACACCGCCGCCAGAGGGCCAACTGCGTTGGCGACATCGTTGGAGCCGTGCGCGAATGCCATAGAACAGGCAGTAAAGATCATCAGGATGGCAAACACCCGCTCCACACTGGCGAAGCGGCTGTCTTCGTTGGCTTCATCTTTGATGTTACGCAACATCCATACCCCGATCGCCGTGACCAGCAGGCCGAACAGTATGGCGGCTCCGATACTTTGACCGAAAGACAGGGACATGCCGGCGTCTTTAAGAACGTGTTTGAGACCTTTGAGTATGGTGACCATGGCCATCAAAAAGCCCACGGCAAACATGTAGATGGGGATGTAGCGCTTGGCGTTCTGGAAGGGATTGTCGGTATTGAGGATCAGGCGTTGCACACTGCGGAACAGGAAGAAGCTGATGGTACCGGCCAGAAGCGGTGAAACAACCCAGCTGGCGACAATGTTGGCGACCTTGCCCCAGGCGACGGCGTCCGGTGAAATACCTACCGCGGCGAAGCCGACAATGGCGCCGACGATGGTATGGGTGGTTGAGACTGGCCAGCCCAGTATACTCGCCACCAGTAACCAGGTGCCTGCCGCGAGCAGGGCAGACATCATGCCAAAGACCAGAAGTTCCGGTGTGTCCGTCATGCTGGCGGGATCGATAATCCCTTTGCGGATGGTGGAGGTCACCTCGCCGCCAGCCAGATACGCCCCCAGGAATTCGAACACCATGGCAATTAAAATCGCCTGCTTGATGGTCAATGCACGGGAACCAACGGAGGTGCCCATGGCGTTGGCGACGTCATTGGCACCTACCCCCCAGGCCATGAATACGCCAAAAATGCAGGCGAGGATCAGCAGGGTCTGACCGTGTTCAGCAAGAATGGACATGAAGTAAAGTCCTCTATTATTTCATCAGTTAGATTGTGACCCGCCGCCGCAACTGGTCGGCGTTAGCGGGCTAAGAGAAGTTGCAGTCGGGAGCCGACTTTTTGCGCGCGGTCAGCGACGTCGCCAACCCACTCAATGACACGGTATAAAAACATGACGTCTACCGGGGGAAGATCCTTCTCCACTTCAAACAAATTACTGCGCACCGAAATTTGCAGTTGGTCTGTCAGGTGTTCCAGGCGGTCAAGCTCTTCAATCAGCTTGGCGATCATGGAAATTTCGCGACCACTGAAACCGGTTTCCAGCAGTTCACTCAATTCCTTAATGGCTTTTAGGGCCTGAGCGGAGGTGGCAATAGTGGTCGCCACAAATTCCTGCATGTCCGTTTCGATGGCTTTGGGAATGGACATTTCACGTCCCAGCATGATGCCGGCGATGTCTTTGGCGCGGTTGGCCAGGCGGTCCTGAACTGACAGCAATTCCAGCAAGTCGGTTCGGGGGACTGGCAGGAACAGGCTTTTGGGCAGGTGCAGACGAATTTCTTTTTTCAGCTCGTCGGCACGATTCTCAAGTTCGCCAATACGCTGTTGGACGGTGGCTGCGGCTTCCCAGTCATCCGCTTTGACAGCGTCAAAAAAAGGAGACAACAGCTCTACGGCCTGGTGGGCCACCGCCATATGCTCCTGAATGGGCTTGATGGGGGATTTTCCAAAAAGGTTTCCGAGTGGGTTTGCAATAGGCATGGTAAGTCTCCCTTGGCTTGCTGCGCGGAGTATAAAGAGTGAGACGAAAGAACTCATTAAAAAAATGAACTTTTCGTGGCAGTTTTATGACTGTTCTGCGCAATTACTCGCCGATCTCTGGGAGGCCGTTGGTATCACTGCGCAGCGTTTGTGGCTACAATCCCTGTAAAACCAGCAGCTTACGTGTAAACCGAGTGGCGGAAGTAAGTCATTACTTAACGGGCCATTCATTTAAGAATCTCTGCTGATCTGCGTCTGATCAGTTTCGTGATAACGTATCAGCTGGTCATGGCGCGTAAGCCGTCATAGCCTATAAGCAGTCATAACGTATATAAGAAGGGTGTTGCATGAATGTTCCGGTGGCGGTCGAGCGCACAGTCGATTTAAGGAATTTGCTGGATGATCTGGTGGCAGACAGCAGGATCACCCAGCGAGACGCCAATTTCATCGCCGGACAGAGTCGCACTCGCGAACAGGCCACCATGCACCCTCTTACCTACATCGCCAGTCAGCGACTCGATGATCATCAAAAGCCGGGGCGCGCACTGGATGAACAGGTATTGTCCCAGTGGCTGGCTGAGAAAGCCTCGCTGGAGCTGGTCCACATCGATCCGCTGAAGATTAACGCCGCGGATGTCACCGAGGTGATGTCCTACGCCTTTGCCAAACGTCATGGCATTCTCTGTGTGCAGATGACTCAGGATGAGATCGTGGTGGCCTGCAAGCAACCTTATCTGGTGGAGTGGATTCCCCAGTTGGAGCATGTTGCGCGACGTCAGGTAAAGCGTGTGTTTGCCATGCCGTCCGATGTCGAACGCTACATGGTGGAATTTTACACCTTGTCGCGATCCATCTCCGGAGCCTCGGGGTTGGCCGGTGCGTCCAACGTCACCAATTTTGAGCAACTGCTGGAGCTGGGGGCACTCAAAGACCCCGAGGCAAATGATCAGCACATCGTCAATATCGTCGATTGGTTGCTGCAATACGCCTTCGATCAGCGCGCCAGTGATATCCACATTGAACCGCGCCGCGAAGTGGGCCGAATCCGCTTTCGCATCGACGGTGTTTTGCATCAGGTCTATGAGTTTCCTTCAGCCATTACCACGGCGGTCACCAGCCGTTTAAAGATTCTCGGACGGATGAACGTCGCCGAGAAGCGCAAGCCACAGGATGGTCGGATTAAAACCAAGCGCCCCAATGGCAGCGAGGTGGAGTTGCGGTTGTCGACCTTGCCGACAGCCTTTGGCGAGAAGATGGTGATGCGGATTTTCGATCCCGATGTGTTGTTGCGCAGTTTTAATGAGCTCGGCCTGACTGGCGACGACTACGCCCGCTGGCAGGGCATGATGAGTAAGCCGCACGGGATTGTGCTGGTGACGGGCCCCACGGGTTCCGGTAAAACCACCACGCTGTATTCTTCATTGAAATCATTGGCCTCCAGCGAAGTGAATGTCAGCACCATTGAAGATCCTATTGAGATGGTGGAAGAGAGCTTCAATCAGACTCAGGTACAGCACAATATCGAACTGGACTTTGCCGCTGGCGTGCGCACGCTGATGCGACAAGATCCGGATATCAATATGGTGGGCGAGATCCGCGATCTGGAAACCGCGCAGATGGCGGTGCAGGCTGCCCTGACCGGTCACCTGGTGATTTCCACACTGCACACCAATGATGCCGCCACCGGTGTGACCCGGCTGCTGGATCTTGGCGTACCCTCCTATCTGATTCGTTCCACCGTGATTGGCATTATGGCTCAGCGTCTGGTGCGCACGTTGTGTCCTCACTGCAAAGAGGCGGTGGAGGTGGACAAGAGCGCCTGGCTAGAGCTGGTTAACCCCTGGAAAGTTGCGACCCCGAAAGTGATGTATCAGCCGGTGGGGTGTCTGGAATGTCGCAATACCGGCTACTTCGGTCGTCAGGGGGTTTATGAAATCATGCCGTTGACGGATACCTTGCAGCCTTTGTTGAGTGATGACTGTGATTTGCTGGATCTGCGCAAGCAGGCCATGCGCGAAGGCATGCGCACGCTGCGTCTGTCTGGCGCACAGAAAGTGGCTCAGGGGCTGACCACCATCGAAGAGGTGATGCGAGTGGCGCCACCGGCAGACGGCGGCCGTTAGGCCATCCGTCTCAAATCTCCTATCCTTCCTTATAGTTGTTTGTTTTTCACTGCGTTTTAACGGAATGTCTATGTTGTCTTTTGATTCAATTCCCGCCCGCTTTCACCCGGTTTTGCAGCGTCAGCTGGCGCTTTGGCAGGATCGTGCCAGCGACGATCAAGCTCAGAAACTGAACGATTGGGTGTCGGCCAATCCGGAGTCGGCTGGGCAGCTGGCGAAATTATGGGTGACCAGCGACTACGCGGCCCAGGTGGCTGTGGATCAAATGGATCACTTCCTGTTGTGGTTGGCGGCAGAGCCTTTTGCCCATGAGCTGACTCAAGAGGAAATGGCTGGTCAGCTGACGCTACGGTTGGCAGAACACAAGCTCGACGTGAGTAATGACGACTTTGCGCCAGATGACAAAGAGTTTGACCGTCAATTGCGCCGTTTCCGCCGCGATATGATGCTGCGTATTCTGTGGCGTGATTTCTGTCGTTTGGCGGACATGAGCGAAACCACGCGGGATATGTCCCATCTGGCGGAAGTGACGATTCAGGCGGCGATCGCGTTCCACCATCATCAGCTTCAGGGACGCTTTGGCATTCCCACGGGCAAGTACAGCAACACCCCGCAACCTATGGTGGTGCTGGGAATGGGTAAGCTGGGCGGCTTCGAACTGAATGTCTCGTCGGACATCGATTTAATCTTCACCTATCCGGAATCGGGCGAGACGCAACCCGGTGATACCGGCGCAAAGCGTTCGATTTCCAATCAGGAATATTTCATCAAGCTCGGGCAAAAAGTCATCAACAGTCTCGATACCGCCACTGGCGACGGGTTTGTCTTCCGCGTGGACATGCGCCTGCGCCCCTACGGCCAAAGTGGCGCGTTAGTTCTTAATTTCGATGCCATGGAGGAGTACTACCAGACTCAGGGGCGGGAGTGGGAACGCTACGCCATGATCAAGGCGCGTGTGGTGTCCGGTGAAATCATGCCCGGTGGCGAGCAGGCTGGTGAGCAGCTGATGGATTTGCTGCGGCCGTTTACCTACCGTCGCTATCTGGATTTCAGCGCCATTGACTCCATGCGCGATATGAAAACCCTGATCAACCGTGAAGTACAGCGCAAGGGCATCAGTACGGATGTGAAACTGGGTGCCGGTGGCATTCGCGAGATTGAATTTATCGTGCAGGTCTTCCAGATGATCCGCGGCGGCAAGGATGTGCGTCTGCGCGAGCGACAGGTGCTCATTTTGCTGCCACTGCTGGAAGAAGAGGGCTTTTTGCCAGAGGGCGCCGCCGCCGAGTTGAGCGAGGCCTACATCTTCCTGCGCAACACTGAACACGGTATTCAGGGTTATCAGGATAAGCAGACCCAGTCGCTGCCAGTTGATGAGCCGGATCAGGAACGTCTGGCCTGGCTGATGGGGTACGACAGCTTCGAGGCGTTCCATGCCCAATTGGCGGTGTATAGGTCAGGTGTAAACGCTCACTTTCAAGATGTGATTGCCGAGCCTGAGGACAGCAAGCAAACCGATGATGACTTTGCCGAGTGGGAGCCGCTCTGGCCCAAGCAGTCGGGACCGGATGACGTCTTGCCTGAGTTGGAGGTTTACGCTCAGCAGTTGCAGGACAAGGGCGTTGTTGAGCCGGAGCAGGTGGCGGAGATTCTGTTGAAACTGCTGTCGAGCCGCTCCTTGCAAACCATGCAGTCCGACGGCCGCACCCGTCTCGATGCGCTGATGCCACGTTTACTGGCGCTGTTGAGTGAGCTGCAGGAGTCCGCGGAAACCCTGCGCCGGATCTTGGTGTTGGTGGAGGCGGTGGTCAGACGTACCGCTTATTTGCTGTTGTTGGTTGAGAACCCCGATGCCCTGCGGCAATTGGTGCGCCTGTGTGGCGGTAGCAGCTGGATTGCCGATCAGTTGGCTCAGCATCCGGCGTTGCTGGATGAGCTGCTGGATCCGCGCAGCCTTTACAGTCCTCCGGATAAAAATGCTCTGCGTGACGAGCTGCGCCAACAGGTGTTGCGGGTCAGCTGGGATGATCTGGAAGGGCAGATGGAAACCCTGCGCTACTTCCGCATGGCCCACGGATTGCGGGTAGCCGCCAGTGAGGTGACGGATGTTCTGCCGCTGATGAAGGTCAGTGACTACCTGACCTGGTTGGCGGAAGTGATTTTGGAGCACGTATTGAATCTGGCCTGGCAGCAGATGGTAGAGCGCCACGGCCGTCCGCAGCCCTTGGAGGGTCAGCCGGAGCCGGATTTTGTGGTGGTGGGTTACGGCAAGCTGGGTGGCATCGAACTGGGACACGGTTCGGACCTGGATCTGGTGTTTATCCACGATGCCGATGCCAGGGGACACAGCGACGGCGAGCGCTCCATCGATAACCAGACCTTCTTTACCCGTCTGGGGCAGAAGATGATCCACATCCTCAACACCCAGACCATCTCTGGCAAGCTGTACGAAGTGGATATGCGCCTTCGGCCATCCGGTAATTCCGGCTTGCTGGTGAGCTCGCTGACCGCGTTTGAGAAATACCAGCGCAATGAGGCCTGGACCTGGGAGCATCAGGCGCTGACCCGCGCCCGTGTTGTGGCCGGCGGGGAGCGGCTGACCGGAGAGTTTGAGTCTTTGCGCAATAACCTCTTGCAGCAAACACGGGATGACGCGGCGCTGAAAAAAGACGTGGTGGAGATGCGCGAGAAAATGCGTTCACATCTTGGAACCAAGGGCTCTGAAGAGAAGAAGGCGGAGCAGTTTCACCTCAAACAGGACGCCGGAGGCATTGTCGACATTGAGTTTTTGGTGCAGTACGCGGTACTGGCCTGGGCTGTGAAAGCGCCTGAGCTGTGCCGTTGGAGTGACAATATCCGGGTGCTGGAAACCTTGAAGGCGGTCGATCTGCTCAGTGACGAAGAGGCCGATCAGCTGATTGAAGCTTATAAAGTGTATCGCTCGGCAGGCCATCGTCTGGCGTTGCAGCGTCAACCCGGTGTTGTGGGCGGCGGTGAGTTTCAGGCTGAGCGGGAGAGTGTGAAGCGGATCTGGGGGCGTTATTTGGGGGCATGATCTGCCCCCGCGAACATTAAATACTGGTGAGCCAGCCGTGTGTGTCTTCGGCTTGTCCCCACTGGATGCTGTTCAGGGTCTGACGCAGCTTGGCGGTGGTGGCGCCGGCCTTGCCGTTGCCAACCTGATACTCCTCGCCTTTGTGCAGCAGTGTGCCCACAGGGGTTAAGACTGCGGCGGTGCCTGACAGAGCGGCTTCGCAACCGGGTTTGCGGCTGCGCTCAAGCAGTTCCTCGACACTGAGATCGCGCTCTTCCACTGTCATGCCGAGATCCCGGGCGATGGTCAGCAGTGAGTCACGGGTGATGCCGTGCAGGAAGCTGGAGTCCAGTGCTTTGGTGATCAGGGTGTCGCCATCGATCAGCAGGAAGTTGGCAGCGCCGGTTTCCTGCACGTCTCCGTTGGGGCAGAACAGGATCTGATCCACGTTGAGGTCGCGCTTGGCATTCATGGTCGGCAGCAGGGCGCTGGCGTAGTTGCCGCCGCTCTTGATGCGTCCCATATGAGGGGCGCAGCGCATGCCGTCCTCTTCCAGCAGCAGGCGCAGGGTTGTGTCCGAACCGCCGGCGAAGTAATCGCCTACCGGAGACACCAGTACATACTGCATGGAGGTCAGCGAAGGCCCTGCGGCTTTACCAATCGCCGGTTCGGTGCCGATGTGCGTAGGGCGAATGTACAGCGAGCCGGGCGCTTCCGGGGCCTGATCGGCAAAGCGGGCGACCACGTCAACGATCATGTCCCGGGTTTGTTGCGGGTCAATGGCGGGCAGAGCCAGCAATTCCGCGCTCTGGGCAAAACGGGCGATGTTGCAGTCCATGCGGAAGATCTTGACGCTGCCATCCGGATGACGAAAGGCTTTCAGCCCCTCAAAACAGGTGCTGGCGTAATGCAGAACGTGGGCGCCGGGATGCAGGCTGAGGCTGTCACTGGGTACCAGTTTGTGAGCGCCCCACTGTTCACCGTCAAATTCAGTCAGAGCCATTTCTGGCATGAAAACACTACCAAAGGCAGTCATAGGGAACCTCAGAAACAGGGTCAATAGGAGTCGTTACAGTGATCAGGGTATTCAGCTTGCCAAGTAAGCGCACGGGTGTTGCGCGGAGGGCGCTGTACGAATCCATGAGGGGGCCGTCGAATCGGTATCAGTCGGCACAGTTCACAGCACATGCATTCATTGCATGGGTACAGACGCGGTGCAAAGATGCCGGTAAGCATCGTGCAAAAAGCCTGAGAGCGGGAATTGTAATGAGCCTACTGAAAAATTGGAATACCGTAGCCTCTTTAAACCGCACTTTTACTGACCTTTACAGGCGACTGGGGTATGATGCCGGGTTTTATTTTGCCGTGGGATGACCGGGTAGCGAGCACATGGGTAACAAGCGAATTTTGATCATCGGACCTTCCTGGGTCGGCGATATGTTGATGAGTCAGTCGCTCTATCGTCAGCTCAAGGCTCAGCATCCTGAGTGCGAAATTGATGTGCTGGCGCCGGACTGGTGCCGGTCGGTGATAGAGCGCATGCCGGAGGTGGCCAACTCGATTGCCATGCCGGTGGGGCATGGCAGCCTGCAGTTTGGGGTGCGTAAGCGCTTGGCGGCGGTGCTGGAAAAGCGTGACTACGATCAGGCTATCGTCCTGCCTAATTCGCTGAAGTCGGCTCTGGTGCCCTGGTTGGCGCAGATACCGCTGCGCACCGGCTGGTTGGGCGAAATGCGTTATGTACTGCTGAATGATCCGCGCAAGCTCAATAAAGACGCTTTTCCGAGGATGGTAGAGCGATATGTAGCCCTGGCAGGGCCCGGTGTGCGCCGTGCGGAAGAGTTGCCGGAGATTCTGCCTCCGCAGCTTCGGGTGTCTGAGGCTGATCAGCTGGCAGCTCTGGAAGAGTTTTCGCTGCCAGCGGAGCGCCTGATCGGCATTTGCCCCGGCGCGGAATTTGGCCCGGCCAAACGCTGGCCCGATTACCATTACGCTGCGTTGGCCAGTCGTCTGATTGAGGATGGCTGGCAGATTGCCTGTTTTGGCTCGGCCAAAGACGCTGAAGTCGAGGCAGAGATCCGCTCGCAACTACCGGAAGAGCAACAATCCTCTTTCCATGGCTTGGCGGGACTTACCACTCTGCCGCAGGTGATTGATCTGTTGGCCGCCTGTGACGCTGTCGTCACCAATGATTCCGGCCTGATGCATGTGGCGGCAGCAGTGAATACGCCGCTGGTGGCTCTTTACGGTCCCACCAGTCCAGACTTTACCCCGCCACTGAGTGAAAAAGCCGAAATCATCCGTCTGATTGATGGCTATCTGAAAATTCGCAAGGGCGATGCCGATCTGGGGTATCACCAAAGCCTGATTGATATACAGCCAGCCAGTGTGCTGGAGGCTCTGGAACGAGTCTTAAATCGATGAATGTGTTGAAATTGATAACCGTACTGAAATTTGCGAGCGTGTTGGCCCGATGAGAGTGCTGATAGTGAAAACCTCTTCCATGGGGGATGTGATCCATACTCTGCCTGCCCTGACAGACGCCAAGAGCGCCTGTCCCGGCATTGAGTTCGACTGGGTCGTGGAAGACAGTTTTGCCGAAATTCCCACCTGGCACCCGGCGGTGAGTAACGTGATTCCGGTGTCGATACGTCGCTGGCGCAAAGAGATATTCAAAACCATCGGCTCAGTGGAGTGGAAGCAGTTTCGTACACAGCTGCGCAAACACCATTATGATTTGGTGATTGATGCACAGGGCTTGCTGAAAAGTGCCTGGGTTGCGCGGCTGGTGAAAGCTCCCGCAGCGGGTTACGACAAGCACTCCGTGCGGGAGAAACTGGCGGCTCTGGCGTATCAGCACCAGTACAAGGTGCCCACTGAAATGCACGCTGTGGAGCGGATCCGCCACCTGTTTGCTCAGGCGCTGGATTATCCCAAGCCGGAGGGCAAGGGCTCCTACGGCATTGATCGCAGCCGCTTTTGCAGTGTCACACAGGAAGCCACCAATGTGGTGTTTCTGCACGGCACGACCCGTCACGACAAGCACTATCCTGAAGAGTATTGGAAGCAGTTGGCGGAAACGCTGACCGCCCGAAATATCCGCGTGCGCCTGCCCTGGGGCAATAAAGATGAAAAGCGACGCGCCTACCGTATCGCCGGAGATAACCCCAATATTCAGGTTTTGCCTAAACTGAATCTCAACGGGGTGGCGGGCGTTCTGGCACAGGCTACGGCCGTGGTGGCAGTGGATACAGGGCTGGGACACCTGAGTGCCGCGCTGGATATCCCCACCGTGTCGCTCTACGGTCCAACCAGTCCGTTGCTCATTGGGGCTTACGGTGAGAATCAAATTCACCTGTGCGCCAAAGACTGTAAACCGGTGGAGTACGTTGCCGATCCCGACATCTTTTCCCCACTGACCACTGACCTGGTGCTCGAAGCTTTGCAGCCTCTGTTGCCTCCGTCAGAATCCGTGGCTTGTTGAGCGTTCCCATGAAGCTGGCGTTTTGCCTGTACAAGTATTTCCCTTTCGGTGGTTTGCAGCGGGATCTGCTGCGCATTGCCGAAGCCTGTCATCGGCGCGGGGCTCAGATTCGGGTGTATACCTTCAGCTGGCAAGGCGAGTGCCCGGACTGGATCGATCTGTGTGAAGTGCCGAAACAGGGCTGGAGCAGTCAGGGGAAAAACCGTCATTTTACCCGCTGGGTGCAGGAGCACAGAGCTGCTCATCCTGTGGATTGCCTGATTGGTTTCAATAAAATGCCGGGGCTGGATGTCTACTACGCGGCCGATGGTTGTTATGAGGCGCGGGTAACCGAGCTCTACGGTTCGCTGTATCGGTTGGGCGGACGTTACAAACATTTCTCGGCATACGAAAGAGCCGTTTTTGGGGCGGACAGTTCGACGGAAATTTTGATGATATCCCAGTTGCAGGTGCCGATTTTTCAGCGTTTTTACGATACGCCGGACGCGCGTATGCACCTCTTGCCGCCGGGCATTGCCCGCGACAGAATCGCACCGGATAACGCGCTGGAGCTTCGCCAGACATTCCGACAGGAGTTTGGTCTTTCGGATGACGAGCGACTGCTGCTGATGGTGGGTTCGGGGTTTAAAACCAAGGGCGTGGATCGCAGTGTGGAAGCCTTGGCCGCGCTGCCGGAGCCGTTGCGAAGCAAAACCCGTTTAATGGTGATTGGTCAGGACAGCCCTGGGTCGGTGCAACGTCTGGCCCGTAAACTGGGCGTTGAGTCGCAGTTTCAGGTGTTGAGCGGTCGCGACGATGTGCCGCGCTTTATGCAGGGGGCGGATCTTTTGATTCACCCGGCGCGTCACGAAAACACCGGCACCGTGTTGGTGGAGGCCATCGTTGCAGGTCTCCCGGTACTGGTCACCGATGTGTGTGGTTACGCCCACTATGTGTCCGACGCGGAGATGGGGCGTGTCTTGTCATCCCCCTTCGATCACCAGTTATTGACCCGGGCACTGGCGGAGCTACTGGCAGTGGCTCACGAGCAACGGCCCCAATGGCGCGAGAAGGGCGCCGAGTTTGCCAACCAGGTGGATGTCTACAGCATGCCGGAGGTGGCGGCTGATCATATTCTGGAATTTGCAAAGGCCGGGGTATGACCGTGTATTTACGCGAGGAATTCCAGCGCCTGTGGCAGGGCAAAGATCCGTTCGAAATGGTGGAAGCCATCGAAGGTGATGTGTACCGTGAACTGGATGGTCGTCGCACGCTACGCTTTGAACTCAATGGCAAAGGCTATTTTCTCAAGCTGCACCGCGGTGTGGGGTGGGGTGAAATCTTTAAAAACCTGTTTCAGGCGCGACTGCCTATTCTGGGCGCTGCCCACGAAAAAGCTGCGATAGAAGCCCTGCAGTCAGTGGGGGTGGGCACCATGACCACGGCCGCCTTTGGCCAGCGGGGAGGTAATCCGGCAAAGCAACTGTCTTTTATCATCACCGACGCCATTGAGCCGTCCGTATCACTGGAAGATCTCGCGCTAGAGTGGCGAAAAACACCGCCCTCCCTGATTCAAAAGCGCGCCTTGTTTGATGCTGTTTGCCAGATGACCCGCAAGATGCACGGGGCCGGGGTTAACCACCGCGATTTCTACATCTGTCATTTTCTGCTGCGTGACCGTGATTTTACCGACTCACCGGATCTGGCCATTATCGATTTGCACCGCGCCCTGATTCATCAGCATCTGCCCTATCGCTGGCGGCTAAAAGATCTGGCCAGCCTCTATTATTCAGCGTTTGATGTGCCGCTCACTCAGCGTGACAAGTTGCGCTTTATCCGTGATTACAGTGGTCGCCCGCTGCGTGAAGAACTATCGGATCAAACAAAGTTGTGGCGCGAGGTCGAGCAAAAAGCACAGACGCTCTACGCCAAGGCCCTGCGCAAAGGCATCGTTGTGCAGGATGACACACGAGCTGCCCGGGATGAGCTGCCATGAGCTGGTTTAACGACGTTAATCAAAGTCTTCCTGAAGCTCATCAGGCTTTTGCTTCACTGGATGCCGTGTGGCAGCTTCAGGGCAAAGTCATTACCACCAGTTCCCTGTGCGAGGTGTTAAGGGTAGAGCTGGATGGCAAAGGCTATTACGTCAAGCGCTACCGCAAGGCGGGTGAGAATGCCCTGGGAGCAATGGTTAAATCCAAGGCCCGGCGCGAATGGGAAAACCTGATGCGGTTTAAGCAGTGGGGGTTGCCAGTGGCTGAAGTGGTTGCCTGTGGTGAGGAGTCTCTCTGGTCGTGGCCGCGCCGGGGGGCACTGGTAACGGCAGAAATTGAAAACTCTAAAGACCTGGCTTGGCTGGCCGATCACGATTCTCCCTTATTACAGCAACCGAACTGGGTGGACAGCGTCAGCCGACAAGTAGCGCAGGCCTCTGCGGTGATGCATCAACACAGCTTTGCCCATAACGACTGGAAGTGGCGCAATATTTTAGTGGCTGGAAGCGAGCAAAACCCTCAAATCTATATGATTGACTGCCCAGCAGGGACTTTCTGGTGGGGGCCATTTTTTGAATACCGCCGAATCAAAGACATTGCCTGTCTCGATAAGATTGCTCAGAGGGTGCTTAATAAAAAGCAGCGTATTCGGTTTTATCAGCAATATCAGAATGTGAGCAAGCTGTCGCCGAAGCATTGGCAGGATATTGCAAAAATCCTTCGTTTTTTTAAGGGAAGGGAATGATTGGTGCGTTGCATGGTATGGACTGTACAGGGGAACGTGACAGTCAGAGGTTAACCTAAGGAGTAAGAAAGGACATGAAGGAATATATCGCTGCGGAATACCTTGCGGCATTCAGGGATTGTAAATTGGAGGGGTTTGATGATTTATGGGCCCTGGATTTGCCAACTGTTGATCAACCAAATACTGAGCGGGGCGGCTGGAGCAGTGTGTGCCGTTTTGAGATTGACGTTGCCGGTCAGAGTGTTGGTTTCTACTTGAAACGACAAAACAACCATTGCAGCTACAGTTGGCAAAGGCCATTTGGCGAACCTACATTCGCACGGGAGTTCCGCAATATACGTCACTACCATGAATTAGGTCTGCCTGCGCCGGAGGTGGCGTACTTCGCTGAACGTAAATCTCGCGTCGGGAAACAGGCTATTTTAATGACGCGGGCGCTAGACGAGTTATGTCCTTTGTCGGATA
>NZ_CBFIHX010000043.1:0-26609 GCF_965662505.1 Pseudomaricurvus sp.
AAAGCCAGCAAAGGCGGGTTCTTTGCCCGCTTTAAAAAGCGCAGTAGCGAAACACCTTCTGAACCATCCCCCGATGAGAGCTCCAAAGACACAGAGAGCGCAACGGAGAGTGAGCCGGCAACGGAAACAACGCCTGAGAGTGTTGAAAAAGAAAACCTAGTACCAGAAACAGTACCAAAAGCAGTACCAGAATCAGTACCAGAAGTAGCCACAGAAGCAGCGGCAACTGAAGCAAAAGCCGTTTCGGAGAAAGACAAACCCGAATCAAAGGGCGGCTTCTTTTCCCGCATGCGCGATGGCTTGTCGCGCACCAGCAGCAATTTCGCCGAGGGGCTGGGCAACCTGTTCCTGGGGCAGAAAGAGATCGATGACGACCTGCTGGAAGAGATCGAAACCCAACTGTTGGTTGCCGATGTGGGGCTTGATGCCACCACAGAAATTATCGATAACCTCACCGATCGAGTGGCTCGCAAGCAGCTGTCTAACTCTCAGGCGCTCTACGACGCCCTGAAGAGTGCACTGGCCGATTTGCTGGTGAAGGTGGAAGAACCGCTGGTGTTGCCCGAAAAACAGCCTGCCGTGATCCTGGTGGTGGGTGTCAACGGGGTGGGCAAGACCACCACCATTGGCAAACTGACCAAGCGGCTGCAAAGTGAAGGCAAGAATGTGATGCTGGCGGCGGGGGATACCTTCCGTGCCGCTGCAGTGGAACAGTTGCAGGTTTGGGGCGAGCGCAATAATGTACCGGTAGTGGCTCAGCACACGGGTGCCGACAGTGCTTCTGTTATCTTTGACGCCATTGCCTCTGCCAAGGCGCGTAACTTTGATGTGGTCATCGCCGATACCGCCGGTCGTCTGCACAATAAAGGACACCTGATGGAAGAGCTGTCCAAAGTGAAGCGCGTAATGGCCAAGCTGGACGTGACCGCACCTCACGAGGTGCTGCTGGTGCTGGACGCTGGCACCGGGCAGAATGCATTGAACCAGGCGGAACAATTCATTGCGGCAGCCGGAGTCACCGGTATTGCCCTGACCAAGCTGGACGGTACCGCCAAAGGCGGGGTGATCTTTGCCCTGAGTCAGAAGTTCGGCCTACCGGTGCGCTTTATCGGTGTGGGTGAGGGCGTGGATGACTTGCAACAGTTTGAGGCCAAGGCGTTTGTGCAGGCGCTTTTTAATGAGCAGCGTGGTTAATGAAACGGCTTAACAGGGTTAGCCAGTGAAGGCGATATGATTCGATTCGACCAAGTCAGTAAGCGCTACCCCGGCGGGCACGAAGCCCTGAGCCGGCTGAGTTTCGAAGTGGACCGCTCCGAGATGGTGTTTCTCACCGGACATTCGGGGGCGGGTAAAAGTACCCTGCTGAAACTGATCATGTTGATGGAGCGCCCTTCCCAGGGGCAGGTATTCGTCAACAGTCAGAACCTCAATCGCCTGACGTCCCGCCAGATCCCCCAGTTGCGCCGTCAGGTGGGGGTGGTTTTCCAGAATCATCAATTGCTGTTTGACCGCAGCGTCTACGATAACATCGCTCTGCCGTTGGTGATCGAAGGCTATAACCCGGCCGAAGCGGGACGCCGTGTGCGCGCTGCACTGGATAAAGTGGGCCTTCTGAGTAAAGAAAAGCAGAACCCGATTGTGTTGTCTGGTGGTGAACAGCAGCGGGTCGGGATCGCCCGGGCCGTGGTGAACAAGCCCAGGCTGCTGCTGGCGGATGAGCCTACGGGCAACCTCGATCCGGCGCTGTCGGCGGAAATTATGTCCCTGTTTCAACAGTTTAACGATGTGGGCGTGACGGTAATGATCGCCAGTCACGACCTGGCACTGATTCGCCGGATGAACAAGCGGGTTCTGGGATTGGCCAACGGTGAGTTGGCCCACGATGGAGTGTTGCAGCATGCAGCGAACCCAGAAACGGTCTAACAGTCGAGTGGTGCCACCTGGCTCTGGTTCTTCCAGTAAAGGTGGTGGTGCTTCCAATAAAGGTGCTGGTGCTTCCAGGGCTGCAGCGAAACCGGTTAAAAACACCCGAGGCGGTGGTGCCAAGGTGTACAAGACCGGCTGGAAAGATCGCTGGCAGGGGTATCTCGCCCATCACGAATCCAGCGCTCGCGACAGTTTGCAGCGCATGCTGGCGACGCCGGTGCAGAGCCTGATGACCTGGCTGGTGATTGCCGTGGCGCTGGCGCTGCCGGCTACGCTGCTGGTTTGCCTCGACAATATTCAGTCTCTGGGACAGCGCTGGGATGGCGCGCCTCAGATGACCCTGTTTCTCAATCCCAAGGCCCAGGATCGCGCCATTGCCGATTTTCAGCGGCGTCTGGAGTCCCGTGATGAAATCGATCAGGTCACCTATGTGTCTGCCGAAGACGCTTTGAAAGAGTTCGAAGTGGAATCCGGTATGGGTAACGCCCTGCGTTCGCTGGATACCAATCCGCTGCCCCCGACCCTGTTGCTGGTGCCTGCGTCCGATGCTGCGCCGGCGGCCCTCAGTGCGCTGGGGGATTCTCTCGGCGAGCAGGCTCTGGTGGATGATGTGGTGTTTGACCGAGCCTGGATTGAGCGCTTGCACCAGATTCTGGAGCTGGGCATGCAGTTGGCCATGGCTCTGGGGGGGCTGTTGGCGTTGGGGGTGCTGTTGGTGATTGGCAACACCATACGGCTGTCGATTGAGAGCCGCCGCGACGAGATTGTCATCGTCAAACTGGTCGGTGGCACTGACGCCTTTGTGCGCCGCCCGTTCCTTTACACCGGGCTCTGGTATGGGCTGGGCGGTGGTGTGCTGGCGATGTTGCTACTGATGTTACTGCTGCTGTTGCTGGCAGGCCCGGTATCGATGCTGGCGGACAGCTACCAGAGTGATTTCCAGCTAAATGGACTGGGTTTTGGCGGCGGCTTGCTGTTGATTGCCAGCGGGGCTCTGGTGGGATGGCTGGGGGCGTGGCTCGCGGTGGGTCGTCATTTGGGAGATATCGAGCCTCAGTAAAGTAACGTTAACGGCCTCAGGGTTTGTGTGTACTCACTTTTTAGAGCTTTATTTTGCACGGGAAGCGAACTTTTTGGTGGATTTGCACTCTTATATTAGGAGTGCTACACTCAGTCGGCTTCCTATAGTACGAACAGTACGAAGCGAGTTCGTTTTAGAACACCCAGTTTAGACGCCGTCAGTCGCTGTACTGGCTGCTAGATGTAACGATAGAAACAACCGGAGAACATCCATCATGGGAAAAGGCTTACAGCCTGTCGGGGTACTCGCACCAGGGGCTAACCTCAATGCGTATATGCAGGCCGTTAACGGTTTTGCCGTGCTTTCCGCAGAAGAGGAAAAGCGTCTGGCAGAAGAGCTCTATTACCACGAAAATCTGGAGGCGGCCCGCCGTCTGGTTATGGCTCACTTGCGCTTTGTGGTTCACATCGCCAAAGGCTATTCCGGGTATGGTTTGTCTCAGTCAGATCTGGTGCAGGAAGGCAATGTCGGCCTGATGAAAGCCGTCAAGCGCTTTAACCCTGAAAAGGGTGTGCGTCTGGTGTCTTTCGCCGTTCACTGGATCAAGGCCGAAATGCACGAATTCATTCTGCGCAACTGGCGCATTGTGAAGGTCGCCACCACCAAGGCTCAGCGCAAGCTGTTCTTTAACCTGCGCGGCGCCAAAAAGCGTCTGGCCTGGTTGAGTAACGACGAAGCCAAAGTCGTGGCCGAAGACCTGGATCTGGACATCAAACATGTCCGCGAGATGGAAGGCCGTTTATCCGCATACGATGCCGCTTTTGATGCGGGCTCGGATGATGATGACGATACCGCCTATCAGGCTCCGGCTCACTACCTTGAAGACAAGCGTTTCGATCCCGCTCTGCAATTGGAAGCCGCAGACTGGGAAGAGAGCAGTGTTAACAGCCTGACCGCTGCCCTGAGTGGTCTGGATGATCGCTCCCGCGACATCCTGCAGCAGCGCTGGTTGAACGATGAAAAAGCCACATTGCACGATCTGGCTGCACAATACGGTGTCTCCGCTGAGCGTATCCGCCAGCTTGAGAAAAACGCTATGAAGAAAGTCCGGGTATCCATGGAAGCCTGACTTCAGGTTAAATTCCAGCCCGTTAAAAGCCGCAATTGATTGCGGCTTTTTTGTCTCTACTGTCCTTTTAGTTCCGCGCGCACTACAATACCCGGCAATTTCATGTCGGGCTTGTATGGCCTGCCGTTCAGACTCCCCCTTATTTTGCGCACCTTCTTCTGTGGAGCTTCCATTATGGCGAAACACTTTCTTCTGATTGCGGGGCTAAGTGGTTTGTTGGCGGTCATGTTGGGTGCCTTTGGGGCGCATGGACTGAAGGCAAAAATTACTCCGGAGTTGCTGTCTGCCTTTCAGACGGGTGTTCAATACCAGTTTTATCACACTCTGGCGTTGTTGCTGGTGGCTCTGTTGTTGCTGCGTTTTCCTGAGGCATCGCTGTTCCACTGGACCGGCTACGCTTTTATTGCCGGCATTGTGTTGTTTTCCGGCAGTCTCTACGCAATGGCCTTTGGCGGCCCTCGCTGGCTTGGTCCGATTACGCCACTGGGCGGGCTGTGCTTTATGACTGGCTGGGTGATGATGGTGGTCACGGCCTGGCGGTTGCCGTAACTCGTTTGAAGTCCGTTAACGTTTTCGAATTGTTAAAAATATTGTAAGGGGCAGCGTCTGCGCTCATGACTGAAACATTTGATGTAAAACCAGAATTTAAAAAGAAAGCCATTCGCAGTTATGTGATTCGCGGTGGGCGGATTACGGTCGGCCAGAAGAACGCGTTTGACAATTACTGGCAAGCCTATGGTCTCAGTCTGTTCGATGGTGCGCTGGATCTTGAGCAGACATTTCCGCAGCAAGGGCCTCTGGTGCTGGAAATCGGTTTTGGTATGGGTGACTCTCTGTTTACCATGGCCGAAAACGAAACCGACAAAAACTTTATCGGCATTGAAGTTCACCCCCCGGGTGTTGGCTGTTTGATAAACAATGCTGGCAAGGCAGAGCTGACCAATCTCAAAGTCTATATGGCCGATGCGATTGATGTATTGGACGACTGCATTGCCGACGAAAGCCTGGATCGTTTTCAGCTTTACTTTCCGGATCCGTGGCACAAGAAAAAGCATCACAAACGTCGCATCGTTCAACCCGCGTTCGTGGAAAAAATCAAGACCAAGCTAAAGCCCGGCGGCATGATTCATATGGCAACTGATTGGGAAGCTTACGCTGATCACATGATGGAAGTCCTTTCCGCTGCAGATGGCATTGAAAACCTCGCGGGAGACTACCTGTTCTCTCCTCGTCCGGAACATCGTCCGATCACCAAATTTGAAAAACGCGGTGAGCGTTTGGGGCATGGTGTTTGGGATTTGATGTTTGAAAAGACAGCTTAACCGGTTGCAAAAAAGTTAAGGGGTTTTCACTTCGGAAGAGCAGAGGTTTGCTGCTCTTCATCTGTCCTTTCCATTTCTTTTCCGTTCGAAGTTTTTTTAGGCACCTCGCATCGGTTTTAAACACAATTGCTTCACGATGCGCTCTTGTCTGTACGGAGAAGAACGTACATGAAAATTAATGCGACAATTTATGCAGAGTGTGTACCCTCTAATGCTTGTTTTAAGGAAAATTGTCCCCAATCTGCCTATTATTCGTGATGCAGGGGCCAGGTTTTCTGGCGCGATTTAAAAACGCAGACTAAAGTCCTTAGGAAAAGTCCATCTATAAGGATTAATTTCCGGTTTGAAGTGAAAAATAACCGTTAACAAAGCAAATTTTATCGATTAAATAGGCAAAACTCGCTGTTCAGTCTATAACTAAGGTCACGATCTATAAAGATCAGTCGGTCTGGGTATAACAAAGACAGCGTTATTGAGCAGCGGAGTTCGGCAGTTCTGAAACGACCTGCGAAAAACGTTTTACTGACAAGTTCTAGAGGCAAGGAGCAATACCATGAAGTTAACAACCAAAAAACTAGCCGCAGCCATTGGCTTGAGCTGTGCGATCGCAGCGCCTATAGCGCTGGCTGAGGACGGTCGCCATCTCGAGATTATGGGTGGCGGCGGTTACAGCGTCTGGGATACGGATCGTAATCTGGACGATGCCGGTTTCTATGGCGCCGGTTTGGGTTTTGCCCTGAACCGTACCTGGACTGTAGAGGGCTGGTGGACCCAGACCGAAGATTTGGACTTTGATGACGGCTCCAGTTTTGGCGGTGACGCTGAAGAGTATCGTCTGGATATGCTCTATCACCTGACAGAAGGTGGCGGCTGGCGTCCATACATCGTGGCCGGTGTTGGCGATAACTCTTTCGATTTTGACAGTGGTGCAGACGATATCGATGAAACCCGACTCAACCTCGGTATCGGTGTCAAGCGCATGATTGGCAAGCACGTTAATATCCGTGGTGATATCCGTGCCTTTAACAGCCTGGATGAAGAGATGACGGATATGGCTGCCCAGTTGGCGGTTAGCTTCCTGATCGGTGACGTGTCAGGGCCTACTCCCCCTGACAGCGATGGTGACGGTGTGCCGGATGATTCCGATGCCTGTCCTAACACGCCTCCGGGTGCGCCAGTAGACTCTACGGGTTGTGCACTGGACAGTGACGGCGACGGTGTACCGGATTACAAAGATCAGTGTCCTGGAACCGCTGCGGGTCTCAAAGTGGATGATGTCGGTTGTCCTCTGCAGCTGGAAGAAGCTGTCCAGATGGAGATTGATATTGAGTTCGCCAATGACAGCGCTGTTGTCAGATCTGAGTACGATGATGACATCAAGAAAGTCGCTGACTTCATGAAACAATACGAAAGCGTGAAGGTTGAAGTTCAGGGCCACACCGATTCCAGTGGTGCTGCGTCCTACAACCAAAACCTGTCTGAGCGACGCGCAGCAGCAGTTGCCGCCGAGCTTCAGAATTACGGCATCCCTCTTGATCGTATTCACTCACAAGGCTACGGTGAAACCATGCCTATCGCGGATAACAGCACCAAAGAAGGCCGTGCTCAAAACCGCAGAGTGATTGCTGAAATCGATGCACACGTAGAGAAGTAAAGACGATAGGAGAGGGGTAATACCTGATCCTTCACTAAGACTGTGCCCTCCAGGGCACAAAAAAGCCGCCCAGTAATGCGCGGCTTTTTTTGTGTCCGATGTAATATCGAGCGCCGATCAAAACAGATGGCTTAATTGACCACTAAAATATCCGTATCAATGACACTCAGGAGTTTTTCTGCGGTATTGCCCATCAGTGCGGCTTTGACGCCGTGACGGGCCACGGTACCAATAATCAGAACATCCACCCGCAATTCTTCGACCGTCTGTAAGATGACTTCCCTCGGCGGGCCCAGATGAATGTGAATCCGCTCCGGAGGCACGCCAAAGCGTTGGCTGATGTGTTCCTCATTGCTGTGGACTTCGGCCTCATCGGGCAAATGATTGTCCGCCAGCAGAATGAAGACATCGACAATTTGCAGTTTCTGTTCAAGTGCCGTCACGCAGTGAACGGTGGACTGAGTGGCTTGTCCCAGACGGTGCGCCTGAGTGATGATCTGGTTATTGAGCAAGTCGTGTCCACTGTCGTCACCGTCGGGTGTAATGGCCGCGAGGATTCTCTGATGAGTCCAGGGGGCGGAGTCTCGAACCAACAGAACGGCTGAATTGGCCTTGCGCAATAATGCGACTTCAGCCTCGGAGTCCGAGCCGGGTGTCTTTAAGGGTGAGGATTTGAGTATCAGATAAGCCCCCACGCGACTGCTGGCATGGACAGCGGACTCCTGCCACTCGCTGTTCCAGTAAGCTTCGGTGGAGACGGCAATGCCCTCTTGTCGCAGCGGCTCTGCCAGGGCTTCCAGTTGGGCCTTATTCTGTGCGAGAGTGGAGGCCTTGGCCTCCTTGCGGGAGCTAAAAGCAGAGATGTCGTGTAGATAATCACAGCAAAATAAGTGCAGGCGGGCGCCTGTGTCGATGGCGAGTTGCTCCGCGCGTTTAAGGGCGGATAAATCGTCAAAGCCGGGGTCAACAATCGCTAATAAGGTTGCCATTGTTTTGTCTCCTTGGTGAGTGGCTTGCGAGCCTCTACAATATGGCATATTTAAAAATCGGTGTGAAAAGCTAATCAGCGAATATCGCCATTGATCTGGAAAACACGAAGAGGTCTTGTTTTATGTCAAAAAGAATCGCGGTGATCCTGGCCGGAAACGGGGTATACGATGGGTCAGAGATCTATGAGTCAGTCATTACACTGTTGACGCTGGATCAGAAGGACGCGCAGGTTCAGTGCTTTGCGCCGGATATTCCACAGATGCACGTGGTCAACCATCTGACCGGTGAAGTGGCCGAAGGCGAAAGTCGTCAGGTATTGGTTGAAGCAGCACGTCTGGCCCGTGGCGAGATCAAGGACATAAAAGAGGCCCGCGTTGAGGACTTTGACGCTTTGATCATTCCGGGCGGCTTTGGTGTAGCAAAGAACCTCAGTGACTTCGCGGTGAAAGGAGCCGAGATGTCTGTCGAACCTTCGGTCTTGTCTCTGGTGCAGGGCTTCAAGGCGGCTGACAAGCCCGTTGGTTTGATCTGTATCGCGCCAACTCTGGCGGTTGCCATTTTTGGAGAGGGTGTTAAATGTACCATCGGTCAGGACCCAGACACCGCGGCGGCCATTAAAACCATGGGGGGCGATCATGTGACTTCCGAGGTGGATGAAATTATTGTCGATGAAGCCAACAAGCTGGTGACGACCTCGGCCTATATGATGGCGGGTCGTATCCGCGAGGCGGCGTCAGGCATTACCAAACTGGTGGATCAGATACTCACCATGGCGTAATTGGGCTGTTGCGTTTCATGTAAGCTATTCATGTGAACAGCTCTCATTATGTAACCAGTTTCTATTAAGTAATCAACTCCTAAGGCAAGGCATCGGACGTTTTACAGTCGCTGTCTTGCCCTGCTAACGTACCGCATCGCTCAACACCCAAAAGGAATATTCATGGCTTTATTGGTGCTTTATATTTTTATCGCCATTGGTGTTTCTTTTTTGTGCTCGGTGGTTGAAGCGGTATTGCTAAGTCTGTCCAGTGCTCAGGTAGCCGTGCTGGAGCAGGAAGGCAAGCGTTCCGGAGTTATCCTGAAGCAGTTAAAGACGGATGTCAGCAGGCCGCTGGCTGCCGTCCTGAGCCTGAACACCATTGCCCACACCATTGGTGCTGCGGGTGCAGGTGCGCAGGCTACCAAGATATTTGGCAGTGCCTCGTTGGGCATCGTTTCAGCCATTCTGACGCTGTTGATTCTGGTGCTGTCAGAAATTATCCCCAAAACCATCGGTGCCCACTACGCCCGTCAGTTAGCCCCGGCGACTGCCTACATTTTAAAATATCTGGTGATTATGTTGATGCCGTTGGTGGTGATGTCAGAATTCATTACCCGCCGTTTAAAATCTGACGAAGCCCTGGATGGTTTCAGTCGTGATGAACTTTCCGCCATGGCCGACCTGGGGTCCGAGCAGGGAGCTTTGTCGAACGAAGAAGCTCTTATATTGAAAAACCTGATGCTGATACGGGACGTCACGGTGCGTAAGATTATGACACCCCGCACCGTGCTGTTTACCCTGTCTGTGGATATGACGGTGGGTGAGTTTTTTCACAAGCATCAGCAGGAACCGTTTTCCCGTATTCCGGTGTATGAAGGGGATAAGGACAACATTACCGGTTATGTGATCAAAAGTGATCTGTTACTGGCCCAGGCTCGAGGCAACGAGGCATCGTCTTTAGGTAACTACCGTCGAAAATTACCGGCGTTCATCGATAACACTACGATCTATCAGGTGTTTCAGGATCTTGCGCCGCAGCGCTCGCACATCATGTTAATCGTCAACGAATACGGCAGCGTGGGCGGTATTGTCACCATGGAAGATATTATTGAAACACTGTTAGGTTTCGAAATTATCGATGAAAAGGACAAGGTGACGGATATGCAAAAAGAAGCCACCAAGCTGTTGCGTAAAAAAGCCAACAGCAAAGGTGTTGATGTGGAAGACAGTTCTTCTTAGCTGTTTTCCTTGAATCCCTCTTCCAGAGTTTCATACTCTTCACTGAGCGTCATCCACTCTTCCTCAGCTGCATCGAGTTTTTGTCGGCAATCGGATTGCTGCTTCAACAGGGTCTGAAGATCATCCTTGCGTTCGGCATCGTACAGACTGGTATCGGCCAGCTGAGTTTCCAGCTCATCCATCTGCGTTTGCCACTTATCCACTTGCCGCTCGGCGGATTGCACTTTCTTGCGCAGCGGTTGCAGTTGCTTGCGAAACTCCGCGGCCTGCTGACGCTGTTGTTTGCGGTCGATCTTGTCCGAGTTACCTGACTCGTCAGCGGGTTTGCTTTCCGTGGGTGTTTCCCGCTGTGCCAGCCATTGGTGATAATCTTCCAGATCGCCTTTGAAGGGCTCTACGTTACCGTCGGCGATCAGTAAGAAATCATCGACGGTATTGCGCAACAAGTGACGGTCGTGCGAGATTACCAGTACGGCACCGGGGTAGGTTTGCAGCGCCAGGGTGAGCGCTTCACGCATGTCCAGATCCAGGTGGTTGGTGGGCTCATCCAGCAACAGCAGATTGGGTTTCTGCCAGGCGATTAATGCCAGCGCCAGACGGGCTTTTTCACCGCCGGAGAAATGTTTGATGACTTCAAAGGCGCGATCACCGTGAAATCCAAAACCGCCGAGAAAGTTGCGCACTTCCTGTTCCCGAGCCGTGGGCGATAACCGCTGAATGTGCAGGCCGGCGCTGGCGTTCATATCCAGAGCTTCCAGCTGATGCTGATTAAAGTAACCGATGGCCAGGTGTTCGCCACTGGTGCGCTGGCCTTCCACCAGAGACAGTTCCGCCACCAGAGATTTGATCAGCGTGGATTTACCCGCGCCGTTCGGTCCCAGAAGCCCCAGTCGACTGTCCGGCTCCACTCTCAAGTTAACGCTCTTTAAGATGATACTGTCATCGTATCCCAGCTGTGCATCGGTTAGTTGCAACAGCGGGTGAGAGGTCTTGTCAGCGCAGGGAATCTGAAACTGGAAGGGTGAATCCACATGCGCGGGGGCAATCTTCTCCAGCCGCTCCAGAGCTTTCAGGCGGCTTTGAGCCTGCTTGGCTTTGGTGGCTTTGGCTCGAAAGCGTGCCACAAACTGTTCAATGTGAGCGATCTGGGTCTGCTGACGTTCGAACATCTGTTGCTGTTGTGCCAGGCGCTCGCTGCGTTGGCGCTCAAAAGCGGAGTAGTTGCCGTTATAGAGTTCCAGCTTGGAGCGCTCGATATGGACTATGTGCTGCACGGTATTGTCGAGAAAATCCCGGTCGTGAGAAATAATCAGCAGGGTGCCTTTGAAGCGCTGTAGCCGTTGTTCCAGCCACCAGGTGGTATCCAGATCCAGGTGGTTGGTGGGCTCATCCAGCAACAACAGATCGGCAGGAGACATCAGCGCTTGTGCCAGATTTAGACGAATGCGCCAGCCACCGGAAAAGTCGCTGACCGGTTTTGCGGTTTCATGACTGCCAAACCCCAGGCCGTGCAGCAATTCCCCTGCTCTGGCTTCGGCCGTGTAGCCATCGATGATTTCAAACTGGGCGTAGAGCTTGGCCAGCGCTTCACCGTCATCGTGATCCTGCTCGGCAATGGCGGTTTGCAAACGGCGAAATTCAGTATCGCCATCCAATACATAATCGAGAGCGGAGCGGTCACTGTGTGATACTTCCTGAGCCATATGCGCAATGCGCCAGCCAGAGGGAATATTACACTCGCCCTGGTCCTGGGCAATGTGGCCACTGAGCATTTTAAACAGGGTCGATTTTCCGGTGCCGTTGGCGCCAATCAATCCGACTTTGTGGCCATCGTGCAGTCGCAGCGAGGCGCCTTCCAGCAGAATCTTGCTGCCCCGTTGTAAGTTCAGGTCGTGTAATGTAATCATGGCGGCATTCTATCACGCCGTGTCTGTCATGAGAGTGTCCTATGAGCCCCTTTCCCGAATCATTGTGGGATTTTAGTTTATCGATCTACGCAGAGCCGGAAATGGAGGCTCTGTGTCTGCATTTGCAGGATCGCAGAGGTATCAATGTAAACCTTCTGTTGTGGGCTCTGTGGTTGGATGCCCGATCGCGACCCTTCCAATTGGCTTTGTGGCAACAGGGCGTTAACAGAAGCCAAAGGGCGGAGCGCTGGCGGGTGGGGCCTTTGCGACGTGTGCGCAGGTTTCTGCCAAAACGTACACCCTGGCAGGGTATTCGGTCGATGGTGAAAACCTGGGAGCTGCAAAGTGAACAGCGGCAGCTTCAGGACTTACAAAAGATCAGTGATGGACTTTCGGGAGGGAGTGATGTCAGGTCTGCAGACGACGGTTACCTGATTCAGTTACTGGGATCCAGTGAGCCTGAGTATCACCAGTTAATGCAAATTCTTGAACACTGGAGCAATGGCCGCAAACATCGGCCATAAAAAAACCGCTGGGCGATCTGTCCCGGTTTGAGACAGAGCGCCGCAGCGGTTATTCGATGCGGATCAGTTTAGCTTAGTCGTCACCGAACAGGCTTGGGCTGATAGGCGCATCGCTGGGAGCAGGTGCTGGCACAGGAGCAGGAGCCGGTGCTGGTTTAACTTCTGGAGCTTTTGTAACTTCAGCCGCTGGACTGGCTTTTGTGGGAGTTACATCAGGAGTTACCTGAGGAGCCGCTTTGGGGGCAGCTGGCTTCTTCGCGGCTGTCTTTTTAGGCGCAGCCTTCTTAGCGGCTGGCTTGGCAGCGGCTTTTTTCGGGGCTGCTTTCTTCGCGGCTGGTTTGGCAGAGGCTTTTTTAGGGGCGGCCTTCTTGGTTGTGGCTTTGGCAGCTGCCGCTTTTTTAGGAGCCGCTTTCTTTACCGCGGGTTTAGCTGCGGTCTTTTTAGCGGCTGCTTTCTTGGCCGGTGCTTTTTTTGCTGCGGTTTTCTTGTTGGCTACGGTCTTCTTTTTGGCACTGGCGCTGGTTTTGGCAGCGGCCTTTTTCTTGGCTGCGGCTTTCTTTTCTGCCAGGGCAGCTTTTTTAGCAGCGGCTTTGGCCTTGTCAGCCTCAGCTTTGGCTTTCTTCTTAGCGGCTATCGCAGCTTTTTTGGCGGCTGCTTTTGCTTTTACGGCCTCAGCTTTGGCCTTTTTCTGAGCGGCAGCTTTGGCTTTCTTGGCTTCAGCAGCGGCTTTTTTATTGGCGGCTGCGGTCAGGGTTTTTTCGGCTTTTTTGGCTGCAGCGGTAATGGCGGCATTCAGTTTGGCGGTTTCTTTCAGAGCTTTCAGCTCAGCGCTGGTATCGGCAATAACGGCCTTGGTCTCAGCAACTACCTTTTTCTGTGCAGCAACGGCGGCTTTGGCTTTAGCAACACGGTCTTTTACCGCGGCTGTTTTTTTGGTTTTGGCGGCAGATTGAGCGGTGGCTAACTTACCACTGAGAGTGGTTAATTTCTTCTGGGCGGCAGCGTTGGCTTTTTGGGCCGCGGCAACGGCTTTTTCAGCATCAGCGTGTTTTTTGCTGCGGGCTTTTTCCAACTGAGTGGTCAATTTTTGGATTTGTGATTCCAGATCGACAACAGGGTCGACGGCCTTTTTGACTTTTTTGCGAGCTGCCATATTAGCGATTCCTCTAGGGGTTAAGTCGGGTAAATTTACTCGACGCGATCATACCCACGTTTGCTGGAAAATTGTATGCTTTGGTTAGAATAAAGTCAGATTTTTTCAGAAAAAACCGCCTGCTTTTATCCAAACGCCAAAGATTCGATCATCTGCTTTAAAACAGTGCGCTTTATCGATGGTCGACACCGGTTTTCGGTAAGGGTTACGGATACCACAAAAACTGCAAAAGACGGCTGCCGAACCGGTGACGGTTGGGGTAGTATGGTTGTTCACCGTGTCGCCCGGCTCTCAGTTCCAGGTTTCGGCAAGAAGGCAGGAAGCTGACAGGGATTGTGTACCAGGTGAAGTGCCAACAGTCGATATGGTTGCTATGACAGTCGTGCCAATGTGCAGGATTTCACACTGGCGGCTGAACCACTGGTCGTTTCAGTGGTCATATCGAACTGAATGGCAAAACTGAAAGCAATAAAAGGTTCGTTCTTAAGGGCGGATGAATAACAGGAAGAAATTTATGATCTCCAAAAAAATACTGATGAGTACGGCAGCCACAGCATTCTTCGTTGTTGGGCTCAACCAGCAGGTGATGGCGGATAAACTTGAATCCCTGACTGACCGTGCCAGCTACGTATTCGGCTACAAAACCGCCGAGCGATTTAAGCAGGGTCAGATTGATATCAACCCGGAAGTCTTCTCCCAAGCCATGAAGGATGCTCAAAAAGGCACTGAGCCGAAACTGAGCGAAGAGGATATGCAGGATACGATGCGTGCTCTGCAGACTGAGCAGCAGGCCAAGCAAGCGGAAGCCATGAAAGAGATTTCCGAGGCTAACGAGAAAGAAGGTAAGGCTTTCCTGGCAGCCAATGCCAAAAAAGACGGTGTCAAAACCACAGAATCCGGTTTGCAGTATAAAGTTCTGGAAGCGGGTAAAGGTGCAAAACCGACTCGTGACAACCAGGTCTCCGTGAACTACAAAGGCACGCTGCTCGACGGCACTGAGTTCGACAGCTCATACCAGCGCGGCGAACCTGCGACTTTTGGTGTAACTCAAGTAATCCCAGGTTGGACCGAAGCCCTGCTGATGATGAAAGAAGGCGCGAAGTGGGAAGTCTATATCCCCTCTGATCTGGCCTACGGTGCCGGTGGTGCAGGCGGTCAGATTGGCCCGAACGCCACTTTGGTGTTTGAGATCGAGCTGCTGAACGCCAATGCGGGTACCGCCACTAACTGATTGCGATCGGCACGCGCCGAACCCGAATCACTAAAAAGGCCGACGATTCATCGTCGGCCTTTTTTTATTGGCGTCTATTGAGAAAACCGAGAGTGGTTTTAATAACGGATGCTGCCTTCCAGATAGGTCACGGCCTGGCCTGTCAAAGACACCCGCACTCCTTGCTCTCCTTCAAGACGACATAATAGATCGCCACCGCGAGCGGAGATCTGTCGGGCGGAGAGAATATTCCGATCCAAAGCTTCGGCCCAGTAGGGCGTCAGTGTGCAGTGAGCGGAACCCGTCACCGGATCTTCATCTACGCCCAGGCGGGGAGCAAAAAAACGGGAGACAAAATCACACGCATCCCCTTGAGCGCTGACGATAACCGGTGCGTCGGAGGCGTTTGCCAACAGATGCAGATTGGGTTTGAGGTTGGCGACGGTGGCTTCGTTGTCGACGATCAGCAGCCAGTCCCGCGGGGACTTGCCGGAGAAGAGGACCGATTCCAGTCCCAGTGCCTGCAGCATCTCTTCAGGTACCGGTTGAGGCACTGCGGGGCGGGCTGGAAAATTGAGCGTTAAGCCCTCCGCCTCTTTGGTGACCGTTAAGATGCCGCTGCGTGAGCGAAAACGAATCACCGTGCTTGTGCAGGGGTTTGCACTGTCCAGTCCATCAAACAAGGCATGAGCGGCTGCCAAGGTGGCGTGCCCACAAAGATCCACCTCGTGGGTGGGCGTAAACCATCGCAGGTGAAAATCGAACGCTGCGCCGTCCTTATCGACCTCGCCTGTTTGCGCCGGAACGTAAAACGCCGTTTCGGACAGATTGTTTTCGGCGGCTATATTGAGTAACTGGTTGTCATCCAGCCAATCGGTCAGTGGCACCACTGCGGCCGGGTTGCCTTTAAAGAGTCGTCCGGTAAAGGCATCGATTTGATAGATAGGTAGCTTCATGGGATCTAATCCGTGTGACATCAAAAATCAGTTCAGCGGTAATCTGGTTGGAGCTGTCATAACTACGCGGCAACACAGATTGAGCTGTTGGTTTCAGAAAGCAGTGTAGCTGGCACCCTTTAAGCAATACAGATACAATTTTGTTGAAATTAAACCAGTACAGATCAAGGTGTGTTGCTATGCTCTATCAAAACCTGGCCAATGATCTGCTGGCTAATATCGAACAGGGCCTTTATCGGCCCGGCGAGCGCTTGCCTTCGGTGCGACAACTGGCGCGGCAGCGAGGTGTCAGTGTCTCCACCGTGGTCAGTGCCTATCAGCATCTGGAAACCACCGGTCAGGTTACCGCGCGTGAGAAATCCGGCATCTATGTTGCGATTCCTGCGCAGAGACAGATTGAGGCTCCGGAGCCCAGTCGGGGGAGTCAGCCAACCCAATTGCAGATGAGTGACACCATCGCCCGGGTATTCGCCCAGAACCGATATCCAGATCGCATGCATTTCGATCTGGCGGTGCCCGCGCCGTCTTTCCAGCCGGCTGCGCAACTGAAGGCGGCCGCCAATCGGGTCGTGCGACATCATTTTAATGATAGCCTCACGCTCTACCCGTCGCCTGGCGATGGCGAACTGCGTCGTCTGATTGCCCAGCGTATGCTGGCCTGTGGTTGTCAGGTGGATGCGCAGGAAATCGTCATCACTAACGGCTGTCAGGAGGCGTTGCTGATTTCGCTGCAGGCACTGACTCAGCCCGGTGATGTGGTGGCGGTGGAAACACCGTGCTACTACGGTTTTCTGCAGGCGCTGGAAAGTCTGGGGCTAACCGTGGTGAGCATTGCCACAGATCCGGTAACCGGCATGGACGTGCAAGCACTGGCAGACGACTTGCAGCGCTGGCCCATCCGGGTGTGCCTGTGTTCTCCCTCCTACAGCAATCCCACCGGCGCGTGCATGACCGAGGCGGCCAAACAACAGCTGGTTGATTTGGCTCACCGACATGATTTCCACCTGATTGAAGACGATATCTTCGGTGAGCTGGCGCATGGCGAGGATCACTTAAAGAGCCAACAGGATGCCTTCAGGAGAGAACAAGAGCAGCGCCCCAGACCTCTGCGGGCGTTTGATCGCCATGGACGCGTGATCTATTGTTCGTCGTTTTCAAAATCCTTGTCGCCGGGGCTGCGACTGGGGTGGGTGGCTGCGGGTGAACATCGCTTAAGGGTGATGGAGCGTCAGCGAGCGAGCACCACCGGCACCTCGACGCTGCCGCAATTGCAGGTGCGGGATTACTTAAAGAGCGGCCACTTTGACAAGCATCTGTCGCGGGTTCGGCGACAGTATCGAATCAATATAGAACTGGCGTTGTCGGTTGTTGCGGAGGCGTTTCCTGAGGGAACCCACGCGACTCAGCCGCAGGGGGGATTTGTGCTCTGGATTTCTCTGCCGAAAAGCGCACCCGATGCGCTGACATTGCTGGACAGGGCGCAGCCAGAAGGCGTTTGTTTTGTGCCGGGACAGGTGTTTGGTTTACAGGGGCTGGAGTCTTGTTTGCGGATCAGTGTGGCTCAACCCTGGACGGAAGAGCTGGAAGGCGCCCTGAGAATTCTGGGGCGCCTGGCTGGCGATTTAAGCTAAAGGAGTAACCTGGGCAGCATTAGCCCAGGCAGCGGGCTAACCGTCCTGATCAGGTGACCAGATCCTTGTGTGAGGTGTGCAGCACTTCGATCATCCGGTCTTCCGCTTCAAAGCGATTGGCGAGCACTTCGCCCAGCTTGGAAAGATCTTCGGCGATGGTGCTGAGGTCGTCGGTTTCGAGATATTTGTCGTTAAAATCCAGCGCGTATTCGGTGGTGTTGTCGATGGTGCGAATCAGGGTGCGGGCTTCTTTCAGGGCATCCTCATCGTCGAATTCACGGGCTTCTTTTACCAGCTGGTCATAGACTTCAAAGTGACCGGCGGAGACATAATCCACCAGCAGCTGACACACTTCCTGGACCCACTCGGGAGCAGGAGTCTTGTCCGGCGATTCGTTCAGACTGCAATAGCGAACCAACAGTGCCTGGCGCTCCTGTAACCAGCGGTCAATGATATTGCTGACCCCACCCCAACGCTCTTTGGCCGATTCGCAGTTCTCTAGCATGGCAGTACATCCTTTCTTTCATCTGACTCATGGGCGTTTGCTGACATCTTGCCCGGTAATGTATCCGGTGGCCAAGACGTGCTTTTTACCCATCGTAATTTGCAAGTGTATTTGCACGTGAGTATTACAATCGCAGGTTGCAATTCTTTGCTGTCGGTCGCTACTTTTTATGACCGTTCAGTCCAAGATATGTGATCCTGAAGGCCACGGCAAGCGAAATGTGCCATCCAATTCTGAAACCCTGTTTCCGTAAAATTTGACGCTGTCGCCTAAAGTTCTACAGGTGTTTTAGGGGAGGTAAGAGGTCAAAAAAGCGGTACGATATACGGCAGTGTCAGAGCGGTAAACGCGCCGTTTAGGCCCATGGCCAGAGTGGCGAAAGCCCCGGTGGTGGCGTTGAGCTCGAAACCTCGGGCTGTGCCAACCCCGTGGGCGTTCAGGCCCAGTACAATCCCCTGGGCGCGAGGGTCATGCAGCTGCAGCAAGTAGAACACCACCGGGCTGAGCAGCACACCGATCACACCGGTAAACACCACCACGCCAGTGGTGAGGGTGGTCAGTGCGCCGATATTGTTGGCAATGCCAATAGCGATGGGGGTGGTGACGGACTTGGGTGCCAGTGACAGCAGAACCTGTTCGTTGGCCCCCATCATCCAGGCAATGCCCACGGCGCTCACTGCGGCAAAGACTCCGCCGAGGAGGACTGTCAGCAGTACTGGGAAAGCCAGTTTTCGGATATGGTGGAATTCCCGGTACAGCGGAATGGCCAGCGCCACCGTGGTGGGCCCCAGCAGGAAATAAATCAGATCATTGGCCTGTACATACTCGCGGTAGGGGATACCGCCAAACTTTAAAAAAGCGGCAATGACCACGGAGCTGACTGCCACCGGATGCACAAAAGCCCGGCGTCCACACAAATTGTAAAACCACAGCGCTCCCTGAAAGACGACCAGGGTCAGCAGCAGGCCGAACAGGGGTTTGTGTATAAGGCTGTTCCAGAAGGTCAGCAGATGGTGAATCAGGTCATTCATGGCAGGAAGAGTTCCGTCATCTCAATCAGGCGGAGCCGGAAGAGTGCTTGCCGGACAGTCGCTTCATTAGCCAGCCACTGAACAACATCGAAATAAACGTACCTGCAACCATCGCGGCCAACACCGCAGGCCAGTAGCGTTGAATGCTATCGGGCAGGAAAAACAAACCCACACCGGCGGGCAAAAAGAACAGACTCAGGTATTGGATCAGGCCGTGGCTGATGTCATCCACGTCTTTGGACGGGCCGCCTTTTAAGGCCAGTGCCAGCCACAGCAGGAGCATCCCGGCCACAGGACCGGGAATAGGGCTGTGCAACAGCGCCACCAGAGTTTCGCCGCAGAGCTGGAAAAACAGCAGAACAATAAGACCTTTCAGCATAGGGGCTTAGCCTTATCGATCAGACTTTGCGGAACATCTGCCAGAGATTCAGGCCAATCAGAATCACAAACGAAACCGCCACCCAGGCAGGCATGCTCAGCCCCAGAAAAATCCATGAGGTATCGGCGCAGTTGCCGTCGCCCTGCAGCAGCAGATTGACCGCGTCGCCCAGCGGGAAGTTGTCAAACATGTAGGACAGACCGGGACCGCAGGCCGGGACCTGATCTTCCGGCAGGCTCTGCAGCCAGACATGACGCAGTGACACAGACAAGCCGACACCGGCAGCCACAATGGCCAGCGCCGAGTAAATCCGTCGACCCAGCTGAGCGGGATTGTGAACAGCGGCAATCAGCGCGCACAGGCTGACCGCAAACACAAAGATGCGCTGAGTGATGCACAGCGGGCAGGGATGCATATCCATACCGTACTGGAAGTAAAGTGCGGTCAAGTTCAGGCCGGTGCAGCCGATAAAGATCAGTAGAAAAGTTGTGCGGATGGTCACAGTGGTCACTTCCCCGATAAGTAGTGAGTCGTCATGAATCGTGGTGAGGGGCTACAGAATTGGTGAAGCGCTACACTAGGGGAATTTGGCCACCAACTCAAGAAATGCCGGCTGCAAATGGGCGTTCCGGTCGCAATCATGAACTCAGAGTACGGGAGTGGGGTTTTGAAGGTTCAGAAAAATCTGGTCGGGCTGTCGCTACTGATCAGGACGCTAGTACTGGTCTTGCCGCTGATACTGACATCGCCAGTATGGGCCGAGGATGAACCGGAAGAAGAGGAGACAGTCGCTGCCGAAGGTGAGGAACAAGCGGACGCTGCCGAAGGTGAGGAGAAGGCGTCGTCGATCTATTTACCACTGAAACCTCCGTTTGTGGTCAACTATGGCAACAACGAAGGCGCACTCGCCAGTCGCTTGCACTATCTGAAAGCCGAGTTGACCGTGCGCGTAGGCACCCCAAAAGACGTCAATTCCATTCGCCACCACATGCCTTATATTCGCAATCAATTGATCATGCTGTTCAGCAAGCAGACTCAGGAAAGCCTTGAAACTCAGGAAGGGAAAGAGCTGTTGCGACAGAAAGCCCACGCAGCCATTTACGATCTGGTGATGGCAGAAGAAGGGGAGCTGGATCTGATCGGGGTGTACTTCAATCAGTTGATTTTGCAGAACTGATGGCTTTTGCCGTCGGCAGTCCAGTCAGGGACTGAACTGCCGGGCAAACGAAAGATCAGCGGGGATCAGTCGTCTTCGCAAACAGCGGTATAGCCATCGGCGTCCAGAGCACTGTCCAGATCGGTCAGATCGCTAGGCTTCACTTTAAAGAACCAGCCATCGTCGTACGGAGATTCGTTAACGATTTCCGGCGTCTCTTCCAGAGCTTCGTTAATGGCGATCACTTCGCCGCTGATCAGAGAGTAGATGTCAGACGCGGCCTTCACAGATTCCACCACACCGGCTTCTTCGCCAGCGGTTACCGTGCTGCCCACTTCCGGAGTCTCTACGTAAACCACATCGCCAAGGCTGTCCTGGGCGTGGTCGGTAATACCGATGGTCACAGTACCGTCGGCTTCAACGCGGGCCCACTCGTGGCTGGACAGGTATTTCAGTTCGCTGCGAACTTCACTCATGGTGCTTTCCTTCAATTATCAAATCGTAAACGGGTTTGGCCACACGGCGGGCGCTTTCTGCCAAAGGCGCGTAGTTTAGCGACTTTTGAGCGTCTGTGGAACGACCCGCACCTTCCGGTTGCGGGGTTTTCGTCCAAGCAGCCATTATCCTGTGGTGGATGCTGTAGTTGAGACCTTGCCCGCCGCTAGCCCGCGCGGGGCGTAATAAGTGGGGCGTAATAATAGCGTAGCAGGCATTTTCTGACTTGTGAGACTGCCGATGGACTGGCTGGCGCGAAGGGCAAGACACAATAAAACTTATATCAGACATAAAGGTCTAGACTGTGTGTCAGTCGGCTTTACAATTCAGGGAGCCGGACGTTTCAGTCATCAGGAGGAGAAAAAATGGGCAGCTTCATACGGATAATCGCGGGTATTGTGGGATTGGTGGTCGTGCTGATAATAGGCGCGGTGCTGTATCTGACCATGGTGCTGGATCCCAATGACTTCCGTGACGATATCGAGAAGCTGGCCGCAAAGCAGGGCGTGCCACTGGAAATTAACGGTAACCTGAGCTGGCAGTGGTTTCCCACCCTCGGGCTGAGCGTCGAAGGCGTGAAGGTAATGACCGGCGATGAAGCCCTGCTGGACGCCCAACGGCTGGCGGCTGCGGTGGCGGTCATGCCCCTGTTCAGCGGCAATGTCTCCATCGAAGCGCTGGAATTCTCCGGTGTGCAGGTGAATGTCTGGAAGGACAAACAGGGCCGTGGCAACTGGGAGATGTTGCAGCAATCTCAACAGCTCTCACAAGAACAGTCTCAAACCGATACACAGGCCGAAGCACCGGGTGCTGCCGACGATTCGGCGACCACTGAAACCTCCACCGGAACCCCCGTCTCACTGGTGATCGAACGCTTGAGACTGGAAGACACCCACCTGATCTATCGCGATCTGGCCGCCGGCTCCCGCATTGAGCTGAGCGACCTGAACCTCAGCGTCGACGGTTTCGACCTGACCGGTCAGCCGTTTGACTTGCAGCAGTCAGCCACGCTCAAGCTGGACGGTCAGCAGCCGCTGGACATCAGCAGCGAAGGCAGATTGGGCTTTGATTTGGAAAAACAGTACCTGTCCATGAGCGATCTGCAGTTAGAAGTCGCCGCCAATCAGACCCCGATGACTCTGGAATTGTCCGGCGACGTGGCTCTGGAAACCCTGGCCGCTGAACTGGATCTGGCCTTAAAGCCGGTGAATCTGGCCAAATGGCTGACCCAGTTTGGTATCGAACTGCCGGAGATGTCCGCCGCCGATGCCCTCAGCAAGGTGTCCATGAGCAGCAAAGTTGTCGGTAATGACGGTGCCTGGAAACTCAACAATCTGTCGCTCAAGCTGGATGACACCACTTTCGCCGGCCACGCCGGTATCGACAAGAATGGTGCCATGGAGCTGGTGCTCAACGGCGACAAGCTGGACCTGGATCGCTACCTGCCAGTGCCACAGGAAGAAGTGGCCGCCGCCAAGAAGGAAGCCAAACAGGCTCCGGCTCAAGGTGCGAAGACTTCTGCAGCGGGTGCCAATCCGCTGATCATGTCCGACGAGCCGCTGGATCTCAGTGCTCTTAAAGATCTCGATGCCAGCGCCGCGATCACCCTGGCGCAACTGACGGCCAAGCAGCTGGATTTCACCGATCTGGTGTTCAAGCTCAACGCCAAATCGGGTCTGGTTAATTTGCAGACCGTGTCTGCCGCGCTGGATCAGGGCAAGTTCAACCTGAATGGCTCGCTGGATGCGCGACAAAAAGCCTCCAAAGTGGCACTCAAAGGTGACCTGACTGGCTTGGAGCTGAAACCCCTGCTGGTGCTGTTTATGGATGAAGAGCGTGTGTCTGGCAACGCCGGTGGCGATCTCACCCTCAACACGCAAGGTCAAAGCCTGCGCCAGTGGCAGAAGAACGTGGCCGCCAATCTCAACCTGAACGCCGCCGAACTGACGTTCTCCGGCGTCGATATTGAACGCAACGCCTGTCAGCTGGCGGCGCTGGTCAATGGCAAGCCAAGCCCCGATCTGCAATGGAAAGGCCTCACCAAACTGCTGGATGTGAAATCGTCGCTGGCGCTCAACGGCGAAGTGCTCACCATTCAATCCCTCAGTGCCGGGGTGGAAAACCTTGGCGTGAAGGCGAACGGCACTCTCAACTACGTCACTGGCAAGTTCGATGTACCACTGAGTATTGCCTTTGTGGGCGAAGCCGACCCCAACCGCGACTGTCAGATCCGCGATCGCTGGCGCAACAAGGATTTGCCCTTGCGTTGCAAAGGTTCACTGGATACCGTGTCGGCCGGCAGCTGCGGCGTCGACAGCAAACGCATCAACGACCTGTTGGCCGATGAAGCCAAAGACGAGCTGAAAGACAAACTGCAGGAAAAGCTGCAAGAGAAATTGAATGAAAGCAGTGACGACGGTGAATCCGACAGCAAGGAAGAAGCCGTTAAAAGCCTGTTAAAAGGTCTGTTTAAGAAAGACTGATCAAGAAAGACTGGGCCCATCGCCAGTCTTTCGCCATGACGTAATTCGAGGAAAGCAGTATGTCGCGTAAACAGCAGTATGTCGCGTAAACAACAGGAGCAGACCAAAGCTCTTGGCGACAGTTCTTTAGCACAAGATTTTTCACAGCGGGTACTCGACTGGTTCGACCTGCACGGCCGCAAGCACCTGCCCTGGCAACAGGGCGTGACGCCTTACCGCGTGTGGGTGTCCGAGATCATGTTGCAGCAGACCCAGGTCGCCACGGTGATTCCGTATTTCGAGCGGTTTATGGAGCACTATCCCACCGTGCAGGCTCTGGCTGCCGCGCCGCAGGACGACGTACTCCATCTGTGGACCGGTCTCGGTTACTACGCCCGCGCCCGCAATTTGCACAAGTGCGCCCAAGCAGTGGTGTCGGATTTTGGGGGTGAATTCCCCGCCAGTGTCGACGAACTGCAATCCCTGTCTGGCATTGGCCGTTCTACCGCCGGTGCCATCGCCAGTCTGTCTATGGGCCAGAAGGCCGCCATTCTCGACGGCAACGTCAAGCGGGTGCTCGCCCGTCACTATGCGGTGGACGGCTGGCCCGGTACTACTTCGGTATTGAATCAGTTGTGGGAGATCGCCGAAGCACTCACCCCCGATCAGCGCTGCCAGCATTACACTCAGGCGATGATGGATCTGGGCGCCATGGTCTGCACCCGCAGCAAACCCGATTGTCACAGCTGTCCGCTGATGGATTCCTGTCAGGCCTTCCATCAGGGCAATCAAACCGACTACCCCGGCAAAAAACCGAAAAAAGACAAACCGGTAAAATCCGTCCAGTTGCTGATGCTGCGCAACCCCAATGGCGAATGGCTACTGGAACAGCGACCTGCCAGTGGGATCTGGGGTGGCTTGTGGAGTTTTCCCGAAATCGCCAGCGAAGAGTGCGTCACCGATTACTGGCAGCAAGCTCACGGTCAGGAACTGATCCATCAGGAAACCTGGGACAGCTTCCGCCACACCTTCAGCCACTACCACCTGGACATCACCCCAGTGGTGGCGGACATCGAAACCAGCGCCAGCCAGGTCGGAGAGCGAGCCGTTTATTGGTATGATGTGCATGCTCCCGCGTCTCTGGGATTGGCCGCACCGGTCAAACTGCTGCTGGAAAAGCTCCGTCAGCTGGAGCCTCTGGCCACTGCCTGAGCCATTTTCCTGTTTATAAAATCAATCATTCATCAATCAATTCAAAAGGTTACGTGTATGAGCCGCATGGTGTTCTGCCGCAAATATCAGCAAGAGATGGAAGGCCTGGATGCGCCCCCATACCCCGGCCCCAAAGGCATGGACGTGTTTGAAAACGTCTCCAAGCAAGCCTGGGGTGAGTGGCTTAAGCACCAGACCATGCTCATCAACGAAAAGCACCTCAACATGATGGACATGACCGCCCGCACCTACCTCAGCGAGCAGATGGAGAAGTTTTTCGCCGGTGACGACTACGACGCTGCCGATGGATTTGTACCCGAGAAGGACTGAGTCTCTTCCCTATTTTTCGGTCTGTTTTTTGGAATTTTTTGTAAAAGCGACTGTAAAAGCTACAAGTCGTCATCTCAATACCGAGTGATTTTGTGAACAGAATCACTCAATTTACGCCTTTTTCGATGCTTTTTTTGTTTGGTACGCGGTTTGCAAAACCGCTGTCATATTATCAGCATCAAGGAAGGCGTTATGTCGAAATCCACTTTATCCCAGCTCTCTATATCTAAACCCTTTTTGCCCAAGTCCTCTTTCTCAAAGTCCATTTCCACGATGACGGCCACGGCGGTCACCGCGTTAAGCGCTGCACTCTGCAGTCCCGGATCCCTGGCAGCGGACAGCAAAGGCACATTCTCCCTGTCGTGGGAAAATGACCTGTTCACCACCAGCAACGACGACAACTACACCAACGGCCTGCAACTGTCCTACGTCAGCGATACCTACATGCCGGACTGGTTGGCCGCCACATCAGCTTTGTTGCCGTTCGCCGATAGCAGTGACGACCTGCGCATGACCGTGAGCCTGGGGCAGAAAATCTACACCCCGCGAGATCTCAGCCGAACCGATGTTATCCAGAATGACCGCCCCTATGCCGGTTGGTTGTACCTGAGTGCCGGACTGCTGGCAGACAGCTATTCCAAGGGCAGCGTTCGCCACGTCGACTCTCTGCAGCTGATCGTCGGTACCGTTGGCCCCAACTCGGGCGCCGAAAGTGTTCAGACCCAGGTGCACGACTGGACGGATTCCGAAGAACCCATGGGGTGGGACAATCAACTGGACAACGAAGTCACCGTCGACCTGCGCTATCAGCACCAGTGGATGATCCCGGTGATTGATGGCAACGTGGATATCGTGCCTCAGGTCAGCACCATGCTCGGTAGCTCGCAGCGCAACGTCGGTACTGGCCTCGCGATCCGCTTTGGTAGCGGCCTGCAAAGTGATTTTGGCCCACCGCTGATCGACCCCGATAACACCGGCGGCGACTATTTCAAACCCGATCAAAGCTTCTACTGGTACGTCTTCGCCGGTGCCTATGGGCGCTACGTTGACTACAACATCTTCCTCGAGGGTAACCGCGACGGCGACTCCCACAGCGTCGAGCCGGAAGAGTGGGTGGGTGATCTGCAGGCCGGCCTGGTGATGGGCGCAGGCAACTGGCGTTTCACCATGACCAACATCTTCCGCACAGAGGAATTTGAAGGCCAGGAAGACGGCGATCAGTACGGCTCTGTCTCGGCTTCCTACCGGTTTTAGCTGACTTGATGAAAATTTGTTCAGTTTGAACCTCCGCCCCGAAATTTTTGGGTCGGAGGGTTGACGCCGACAACCCGACAAGGTTTAATACGCGCCTCTTGTGGACAGCCCCCGCGGCGTCAGACAAGGCCCGGATAGCTCAGTCGGTAGAGCAGGGGATTGAAAATCCCCGTGTCGGTGGTTCGATTCCGCCTCCGGGCACCATATTTAAGAAAGGCTCTGCAGAAATGCAGGGCCTTTTTTGTTTCTAATAGACTCTGCTTGAGGCGGCTTCGAACCCCCGACGTGTCGGTGGTTCACTGTTGTTGATGAATCGGGCCTCCGGGCACCATATTTAAGAAAGCTCGACAGCAATGTCGGGCT
>NZ_CBFIHX010000044.1:0-26576 GCF_965662505.1 Pseudomaricurvus sp.
TGATCACCGGTGTAATCCACCGCCACCTGCTCTTCGGCCTCTTCCTGTTCCGGGTTGTTGGCCACAATGGTCAGCTGACCATCGGTCAACAACAGACGCACACCGCGGTACTTTTCGTTAGACAGAATGGCGGTACGGCCAAACGCCTGACGCAGCTCATTGCGATCACCAAAGACTTCTTTATTGCCGCCTTTCGGCAAGACTCGCTCGTAATCCGGAAACTTGCCGTCCACCAGTTTCGAGGTAAATGTATAAGCTTCTGTCGCCACGCGAATGTGATTGGCTCCCAGAATGACCTCCACACTGCCCTGACCATCCAGCAAGCGAGCCAGCTCAACCACGCCTTTGCGCGGCAAAATCGCCTGGGTCACATCGGAAGTAGACACAGACACGGCGCGGGTGCACATAGCCAGACGGTGACCGTCGGTGGCCACAGCGCGCAATTGCCCTTCTTGCACTTCCCACAACATGCCGTTGAGGTAGTAGCGAACGTCCTGCTGTGCCATGGCAAAGCCAGTACGATCAATCAGACGCTTGATGTCCTGCTGCTCACAGGAAAACTGCAGATCGCCAGGTCCCTGCTCAACATTGGGGAAATCGTTGGCTGGCAGCGTCGACAAGGTAAAGCGACTGCGACCAGACTTAAGAATAACTCTTTGATTTTCTTCAGAAAAATTCAATACAGCATCGTCCGGCAAGGAGCGGCAGATATCCACCAGCTTGCGCGCCGGAACAGTCAGCTCACCGGATTCACCGGCTTCAGGCAGCTGCACGCGAGCTACAATTTCGACTTCCAGGTCGGTCCCTGTCATGGAAAGGCGATCGCCTTCCAGCACAATCAGCACATTGGCCAATACCGGTAACGTCTGACGACGCTCCACCACACCGGCAACCAACTGCAAGGGCTTGAGTAATGCTTCACGTGGTACGCTGAATTTCATGGCTTGGTCTCTTAAAATTGGATCTGAGTAAGTTGAATTCATCCCGCTCTTAATTCAAACGGTTGTTTGATTTTTATCATCAATCGCAGTGATTGTGTTTGCAGACGTCTCCCCTCGATACGTCTGCTGCAGCCAGGCTTATTGCCACGCTATTGAACTCTTTATAAGACGCCAGAGGTTTAAGACGTAAGAGAACGCTGCAGGTTTTTCCAGTCTTCGCGCATATCGCCATCCTCTTCCCGAAGTTCTTTAATCTTGCGGCAAGCGTGCAATACGGTTGTATGATCGCGCCCCCCAAAAGCTTCGCCGATTTCCGGCAAGCTGTGGTTCGTCAGCTCCTTCGCCAGGGACATGGCCACCTGACGTGGGCGCGCCACCGAGCGGCTGCGGCGCTTGGATAAAATATCACTGACCTTGATTTTGTAATACTCGGCCACCACCCGCTGGATGTTATCAACGCTGACCTGTTTGTCCTGCAAAGCGAGCAAATCTTTCAGCGCCTCGCGCACCAGCGGCACATCAATTTCGCGACCGGTGAAGTGAGCGTTGGCAATGACCCGCTTCAAAGCGCCCTCCAACTCACGAACATTGGAGCGAATGCGCTGGGCAATAAAGAACGCGGCATCGTTGGGCAGCAACATATTTGCCTGATCGGCCTTCTTCATCAGAATCGCCACCCGGGTTTCCAGCTCCGGCGGCTCAATAGCCACCGTCAGCCCCCAGCCAAACCGCGATTTCAGGCGCTCTTCGAGACCATGAATTTCTTTAGGGTAGCGGTCACAAGTTACAATAATTTGCTGTCCACCCTCAAGTAACGCATTGAAAGTATGGAAAAATTCTTCCTGAGAGCGGTCTTTGCCAGCGAAAAACTGAATATCATCAATCAGCAGCGCATCCACAGAGCGGTAATAGCGTTTGAAATCGTTGATGGCATTCAACTGCAACGCTTTAACCATATCCGCCACAAACCGCTCGGAGTGCAGGTAAACAATCTTCGCATTGGGATTTTTGTCTGCCAGGGCATTACCCACCGCGTGCATTAAGTGAGTCTTACCCAGACCCACGCCACCGTATATAAAGAGTGGGTTATAGGCGCCGCCGGGATTTTCCGCCACCTGACGTGCCGCAGCCAGACCCAGCTGGTTTGACTTACCTTCGACAAAACTCGGGAACGTAAAACTCTGATTGAGGTAATTCCGGTGTTTCAGACCACCTTCGACTTCTACCGCTGTAGCCCGCTCGCCGGTATTGGCCGAGGTAATAATGCCCGAGGAAGTTGCGGTAGCACCGTAACCTGGCGCAGCAGTCTGACGCGCGCGGTCACGGTCGGACAAGCCCGCTGACGGATCCTGCGCATCGCCATTTAAAGGCAACTCTGGCTGACTCTGTTCTGAATAGCCGGGTTGCTGAAACCGATTATCCGCTGCAGTTCTGTTCTGAAAACCCGGGGGTTGAGAAACTGAACTTTGAGACCCAAAGTCCTGATAACCACCGGGTTGTCCGTTATAACTGTCGGCATCAACCTGTTGTGAACCATTGGGCGAAAAGCCAGAGGGTTGAGCAACGGCAGGACGCCCATCGAACCCGGTATGGGCACCCGGTTGCTGAACCGGCAAGCGCTGGTCGGTGCGGGGAGCTTGATTGGCCTGCACATTCAGCGGCTGCCGTGGACGTCGCTGATAGCGCGCACCAGCCTGGGCCGAACTGACGCCCAACTCAATATGAAAACCGAGTTGTGCGCCGTGCTCACCCGCCAATTCCTGAATGCGCCCCAGAAACTTGTCGTTCACCCAGTCCAGCACAAATCGGTTAGGGGCCAGCAACCTGAGATGCTGACCCTCTGACCCTTCATCAACCACCAGTGGTCGAATCCATGTGTTGAACTGCTGAGACGGCAACTCGTTCTGAAGAGCGTCCGCACATTTTTTCCAGATTAACTCTGGCAAATTACCCCCTCGACAACGACCCGGAGAGTCGTTGTTATACACCCGAAATTGTGAAATTTTATGCGTGGAAAAGCCTGTTATTCTACGCCCAATGCGCTTGGGTTATCCACACTTAAAAACGCTCAAACTTTAAACACATTTGGATTTTTATTTATTTTTCATAGAGTTACATAACTTATCGGAAATAAAAAAATCTCAAATTTGCGGGGGATAACCTAAAACTCTCAAACACCCTGTGGATAACCCTGTTAATATCCTGAGAGGAAGCTGGGCGTGGATTGTCGCTCGGGTTTGCTTATTGAAAAGCGCCGAAAAGTTAAACAGATAGGTCGATAAAGCATTGCTTTTGTGTGGTTAATTCTTTAGAATCGCGCCTCTTTTTTCGCGCTTGTGCTCATTTGTCCCTGAATTCCGGAGCAGTCATACCAGAATTCAAAAGTGAGAGGCTCGCGTAACCAGTTTGAACGTAAGACTCAATCGGCAAGGTAAGTCCCATGAAAAGAACATTTCAGCCCAGCGTATTAAAGCGCAAACGCGCCCACGGTTTCCGCTCACGTATGGCCAGCAAAAACGGCCGTCAGATTCTGGCTCGTCGTCGCGCCAAGGGTCGTAAAGAGCTGGCAGCTTAATCACGTTGCTGGCCTCTATATAAAGGAAAGGGATACTCAGAAGAAAGTGATCACCAATATCTTTCTTCACTTCTTTCCTTTATATACAGGCTCGGCTCCGTGACTCAAGTTCCGGTTTAGATAGGTCCTGGCGTGTCGAGCAAGACTTTATCGCCCAACAAGGCGTTCCCAAAGTCTCTCCGAATGCTCAACGCCAGCGACTATCAGGCTGTCTTTAATGACGCCCGTTTCAAAGCTTCTCATCAAAACCTTCTGATCCTTTCCAGATCCAATGCCTCTCCGGTTTCCGGCGGTGTGCCCCGTCTCGGCCTGGTCATAGCCAAAAAACATATCCGTTTGGCCGTACAACGCAACCGAATCAAGCGTATACTGCGTGAGACTTTTCGCCATCACCAACAGGAACTTGGCGGAATCGACGCTGTGGTGCTCGCACGACGCGGGCTGGATCAACTGGATAACGCGCAATTGCACAAACTGTTTAACAAGCAGTGGGCGCGCATAATAAAGAAGGCATCGCAAGCTGACACCAACACCGGTGACAGCCCAAAACGCACATGAAGATCATTGGGATAAAACTCATCCACGCGTATCGCTACCTGCTCAGCCCCTGGGTAGGCAACCAGTGCCGCTTTTACCCCACCTGCTCTCACTACGCTGAAGAAGCCATTGAACACTACGGTTTGCTAAAAGGGAGCGCACTTGCGGCCAAACGCCTGCTAAAATGCCACCCCTGGCATCCGGGGGGCATTGATTTTGTGCCCGGCACGGTAGAAGACCAAACACCCGAACAAGCGGATGATTCCGCAGAAGAGCTGGCGGCAGAGACACACCGCCACTGACACGATTTCAATAAACCCGACTTTAACTAACCACAACGGCAGTATTTATGGACTGGCAACGCACGATAATCTTGGGAGCTATTGCGGTAGTTTCCGTGGTATTGATCAATGAATGGGGCGATTTCCAAGAGCGCAACAAACCCGTTATCTCACAGGAAACGACGATTTCTCAGGCAACCCTGCCGCAACTGAGTGAGAACACCAGCAACTCGGTTCCGCAGCAATCCGCCGCACAGCAAACGGATAACGCCTCCAGCGTGGCCAGCGACATCCCGGCTCCCCGAGAAACGCAAACCACCGCCGATGTGACTCAAACCACCAGCGCTCAGAGCACACTGATCAGCGTCAAAACCGACGCCCTGGAATTTTTGATCGATCCACACGGCGGTGACATTGTTAAGGCCGCCCTGCCTAAGTACCTGGAGCAGATCGATACCCCGGATGAGCCGTTTATCCTGCTAAACCGCACCCAGTCGACCACCTACATTGCCCAAAGTGGATTGATTGGCCCCAACGCCACCGACACGTCAGCCGGTCGTCCGGTATTCCGTTCTGCCCAATCCTCTTACGAGCTGGCAGAGGGGCAGGACTCACTGAATGTGGACCTGACCTACCAACAGGGCGATGTCACCATTACCAAGCGCTTTGTCTTTAAACGCAGCGATCACTTGGTGGAAATGGAATACCACATCAACAACCAGAGCAGCAGTGATTGGAAAGCCACTCTGTTTGCCCAGATCAAACGCGACAGCCACAACCCGGTGGTGGTCGACGGCTTTGGTATGAAACCTTACCTCGGTGCCGCACTGACCACCCCGGACACCAACTACAAGAAGCTGGATTTTGAAGATCTGGCTGACGAGGATCTGGTGAACGTTGGCGGCTTTAAAGTGACACAGAACGGTGGCTGGGTTGCCATGGTTCAACACTACTTTTTGAGCGCCTGGATCCCGAATCAGGAAGAAGAGAACCACTTCTCTCTGCGCAAAGCCAAGGGCGATAACTACCTGATGGGTTACACCGGTCCACAGGAAACTGTAGCCGCTGGCAGCACCGGTGTTATCAGTGCTTCGTTCTACGCCGGTCCGAAAAACATCGACCGTCTGGAACAAATTGCTCCCTATCTCGACCTGACCGTGGACTACGGTTGGTTGTGGTGGATTGCCAAGCCACTGTTCCATTTCCTTAACTTTATTCACAGCATTTTGGGCAGCTGGGGCTGGTCAATTGTTGTTCTGACAATAATTATCAAAGCAGCATTCTTCAAGCTATCCGCCACCAGCTATAGGTCCATGGCGAAAATGCGCAAGTTCGCACCTGAAATGGCGCGCATGAAAGAGCTCTATGGCGATGATCGCCAAAAGATGTCTCAGGAGATGATGAAGCTCTACAAAAAAGAGAAAATCAATCCCTTGAGCGGCTGCTTGCCCATCCTGGTACAGATGCCCGTGTTCATTTCCCTGTACTGGGTATTGATGGAAAGTGTCGAGCTGCGTCACACTCCATTCCTGTGGTGGATTCAGGATTTGTCCGTAAAAGATCCGCTGTTTATTCTGCCGGTGATCATGGGTGTCACCATGTTTATTCAGCAGAAACTGAACCCGACGCCTCCGGACCCAACCCAGGCGCGAATCATGCAAATGATGCCGTTTGTGTTCACCTTTATGTTCCTGTGGTTCCCGGCCGGTCTGGTCGTTTACTGGGTCGTGAACAACACCCTGTCCATCGCTCAGCAGTACTTTATTACCAAACGTATTGAAGCGGGCGACGACAGCAAAGAGATCAAAAAGGCCTAAGCGGTTCGTCCCCGCCACACGCCAAAAGGCCAACTCCGCAAGGGGTTGGCCTTTTTTAGTTATAATGCCGTTTACACCATCATCCACTCTGTCGCTCCACCGTCGTCACAAGAGTAGCCATTGCATGTCAGACACCTCCAACACCTTTAATACGGACACCATCGCGGCGATTGCCACACCTCCCGGTAAGGGCGGGGTCGGTATCGTGAGAGTCTCCGGCGCAAAAGCGAAATCTCTGGCGGAGACCATCACCGGTCGCACTCTTAGCCCGCGCACCGCGCATTACGGCGCGTTCCTGGATGACACCAGTGATGCCATCGATGAAGGGTTAGCGATCTTTTTTCCGGGTCCCAACTCGTTTACCGGGGAAGATGTACTGGAATTGCAGGGTCACGGCGGTCCCATCATTCTGGATTGTCTGTTGCGACGGGTGACTGAGCTGGGTGCCCGTATCGCCAAGCCGGGAGAATTCTCCGAGCGGGCGTTTCTCAATGACAAGATGGATCTGGCTCAGGCCGAGGCCATCGCCGACCTGATTGAGGCCTCCTCCGAACAGGCCGCTCGCAATGCGGTGCATTCCCTGCAGGGGGCGTTTTCCAAAGAAATTCACGCACTGGTGGAAGCACTGATTCAACTGCGCATCTATGTGGAAGCCGCCATCGACTTCCCCGAGGAGGAAATCGACTTTCTCGGGGACGGCAAGGTGGCCGGCGATCTGCAGAGCATTCTCGATCAGTTGCAGAGGGTTAAACAGGAAGCCAAACAGGGTTCGATCATGCGCGAGGGGATGCAGGTGGTGATCGCCGGACGCCCCAATGCCGGTAAGTCCAGCCTGCTCAACGCCCTCTCCGGTCGCGACAGCGCCATTGTCACTCACATTGAAGGCACCACTCGCGACGTGTTGCGCGAGCACATTCACATCGATGGGATGCCGCTGCACATCATCGATACCGCCGGTCTGCGCGAGAGTCCTGACGAAGTGGAACAGATCGGTATTGAGCGCGCCTGGCAGGAAATCCACCGCGCTGACCGCATTCTGATGGTGGTCGACGCCACCACCACCGACAAAACCAACGCCGCGGAAATCTGGCCGGAGTTTGTCGGCGAGCTGAAAGACACCTCACACCTGACGCTGATCCTGAACAAGTGCGACCTTAAGCCGATGACCGGTGAACAGGAAGACACCGTGCACCCGGTGATCCCCCTGTCAGCCAAATCCGGCGAAGGCGTCGAACAACTGCGCAACCATCTGAAAGCCTGCATGGGCTTTACCGGCACCACCGAAGGCGGTTATACCGCCCGCCGTCGTCACCTGGATGCTCTCGCCCGCGCCGAAAACCTGCTGATCACCGGTCAGGATCAATTGCTGTCACTGGGTGCCGGTGAACTGCTGGCGGAAGACCTGCGTCAGGCGCAGAACGCGCTGGGGGAAATCACCGGGGACTTTACCCCCGATGAACTGCTGGGACGGATTTTTACCAGTTTTTGTATCGGTAAATAAGTATCTCTATTGGCCTCAAAACCAATGCAGGATGCAGTTAAAACCAGCCGGAGCAGTTAAAACCAATGCCGGGTGCGATTGGCAAACCACACCAGTGACAACATCACCGGCACTTCCACCAGCACACCCACCACCGTGGCCAGCGCCGCACCGGAGTGCAAACCAAACAGCGAAATCGCCACTGCCACCGCCAACTCAAAGAAGTTGGAGGTACCGATCATGCAGGCCGGTGCCGCCACATTGTGCGGCAACTTCAACTTTTTAGCGGCGAAATAGGCAATGGCAAAAATCCCGTAGGTCTGAATCAGCAGCGGGATGGCGATCATCACAATCACCAGTGGCCGCTCCAGAATGGTCTGCGCCTGAAAGCCAAACAGCAGCACAATGGTGGTCAATAGTCCGATCATCGACCAGGGCTTGAGTGTGTCCACAAAAGCATTCAAGCGGCTGTGATCATTGGCCCTGTCGAGCCGCTTGCGGGTGATGGCTCCCGCCACCAGTGGCAATACCACATACAGCACCACAGACAGCAGCAAGGTTTCCCAGGGCACCTGAATATCGCTGATGCCCAGCAGGAAGGCGGTAATCGGGGCAAAGGCGAAGATCATAATGATGTCGTTGATCGACACCTGCACCAGTGTGTAGTTGGGGTCGCCTTTGGTCAGCTGACTCCAGATAAACACCATGGCGGTGCAGGGTGCGACCCCCAGCAGAATCATGCCGGCGATGTATTCCTGCGCCGATTGCGGATCCACCCAGTCGGCAAACAGGCCTTTAAAGAACAACCAGCCCAGCAGCGCCATGGTAAAGGGTTTGATCAACCAGTTGACCACCAGCGTCAACACCAGACCTTTGGGCTTTTTGCCCACATCTTTGAGGGAGCCAAAATCCACCTGAATCATCATCGGGTAGATCATCAGCCAAATGAGCACCGCCACCACCAGATTGACGTGGGCGTACTCGATGGCTGCAATCTGCGAGAACAGCGACGGCGCCAGATTGCCCAACAAAACGCCGGCGCCGATACACAGCGCCACCCAGACCGATAAATAACGTTCAAAAAAGCCCATTATATTTACTCTTACTCTTCGTTGTGGTGAAAATGATGTCCGCCTAAAGCGAATTCTGATTGACCCGCTGCATCAGTTGCTCGGCGGTTTCCACCCGCTCTGAATAGCGATCCACCAGATAGTCGCTGTTATCGCGGGTCAGCAGAGTGAACTTCATCAATTCCTCCATCACATCAACGATGCGGTTGTAGTAGCCCGACGGCTTCATCCGACCATGCTCATCAAACTCCAGAAATGCCTTGGCCACCGACGATTGGTTCGGGATGGTGATCATGCGCATCCAACGACCCAGTACCCGCAGTTGATTCACCACATTGAACGATTGGGATCCGCCTTCTACCTGCATCACCGCCAGGGTTTTGCCTTGAGTGGGACGCACCGCCCCCAGCGACAGGGGAATCCAGTCAATCTGGGATTTCATAATGCCGGTCATGGAACCGTGCCGCTCCGGCGAGCACCAGACCTGGCCTTCGGACCAGATCACCAGCTCCCGCAACTCCTGTACCTTGGCATTCTGATCGTCCTCGCCATCGGGCAAAGGCAATCCTGAAGGGTTGAAGATTTTCACTTCCCCGCCCATACGGGTCAGCAGACGAGCGCACTCCTCCACGACCAGACGGCTGAAAGAGCGCTCTCGCAGCGAACCGTACAACAACAGAAAACGGGGTTTGTGCGTAGAGAAACTCCCACTGAACTGATCGCTGTCCGGTAATTGAAACTGGGCCTCATCCAGATTGGGCAGCTCGCTATCCAGATCAAGCGGGTTGGTGTCATCACGATTCATTATTGCGCTCCCAGAGACAGTAAGGCATCCGCCCACTGGTTGTTATCCAGCTCGGCGATCTTCATTAAGGCATCCACCCGCTCATTAATGAGCTGGATAGACTGACGAAAGGCTGCAGCGATTTCCTCATCAGAACCCTCAAGTTTCGAGGGATCTTCCAGCCCCCAGTGCACCTTGAGGGATTTTCCAAACCAGAGCGGGCAGGTTTCACCGGCGGCGGAATCACAGACGGTGACAACAAGATCGGGAGCAAACGCCTCGAACTCGTCCCAGGACTGACTTTTGAGTCCCTCGGTGGTGATCCCGGCTTCAGCCAGATACTTCAGAGATAAAGGATGCACTTTACCGGCGGGCTGACTGCCGGCACTGCGTGCCTCGATGCGTCCATCTGAGCGGTAATTGGTGATAGCCTCCGACAGAATACTGCGGCAGCGGTTGTGGGTGCAGATATACAGGACTTTCATAACTTCGATTACTCGCAAGTGGTGTCGCAGGCAGACGTTAATCGCGCAAGGCAGTCCGCCAGATACTCGGCATTGTGTTCAGCAGCCGTCCCAAGCACCTCTGTTGCCCAGTCCGGCAACAGCGGATGCAGGCGGTAATAGACCCACTTGCCCCGGCGCTCGTCCTCCAGCAGTTGGCATTTGCGCAGTTCCGCCAGATGACGCGAGACCTTGGGTTGGCTCAATTGCAATGCGGCCTGCAAATCACAGACACACAACTCCCCCTTCAGGCGAATCAGCAGCATCGATTTCAGACGGGTGTCTTCGGCTAAACATTTGAACAACGTCAGTGGTGACATGGTTGACCCTCAATACATACGATTAATCATATATATGGTTTTTCAAATATCAACCAATTATTCCATCAAGGGCTATACTTTTTAGGTCTGGTTGAATTTCCCGCAAATCACTCAATTCCACATCACTTACATAGGTTATCCACAATTACTCACAGGTTTATCCCCTAAGTTAATGAAAAATAAGTGATTTGAATCACTTTTAAGGGTCAATCCGTCGTTGCCTGTGGAAAAGCGCGGGGATTGCGTGAGTAAAAGCAGGGCATGGAATTGGGGATAACTGAGAAACCTCTTTCCCCTGTGCATAAGTGGCCTTTCTATCTCCAGCTTCTCAGCAGCTTTCGGTCAGCTAATACCGATTGCGTACCTCGTTTATACTTACTCTAACCTAATGTTTTTATTGAGATTTTATCGGTTATCCACTGAAAACAGGCTCACTATATATAACAACAACAACATACTTATATACCTTATCTATCTATATATATTTTTATTCTATTTATTTGTATAAGTTTGAATTGAAAAATAATTCGACGAAATTTTGAACAACGGACCCAGCCAACATATAATGTGCGCCCTTTTGAATCCGCAGCCTGTTTGACTGGGTCGTCATCTTGGGTTCGCCTGTCTCTGAGAGAATTTGTATGGATTACTCACAACGCTACGATGTGATTGTGATTGGTGGTGGTCACGCCGGTACTGAAGCCTCCCTTGCTGCTGCAAGAATGGGCTCGCGCACCCTGCTGCTCACACACAATATCGACACCCTTGGACAGATGAGCTGTAACCCCGCCATTGGCGGCATTGGCAAAAGCCATCTGGTGAAAGAAATCGACGCCCTCGGCGGTGCTATGGCGCTGGCCACTGACAAGGGCGGGATCCAGTTTCGCACCTTGAATGCCCGCAAGGGACCGGCAGTCCGGGCCACACGGGCTCAGGCAGACCGGGCACTCTACAAAGCGGCGATTCGTGAGATTTTGGAAAACCAGCCCAATCTGGATATTTTCCAGCAAGCGGCGGACGACCTGATTGTTGAGGGCGACACCGTGCGCGGTGTGGTCACTCAGATGGGCGTCAAGTTTTACGCCCCCACCGTGGTGCTTACCGTGGGGACCTTCTTGGGCGGCAAAATCCACATTGGATTGCAGAATCATTCCGGCGGTCGCGCCGGTGATCCACCGTCCATTGCTCTGGCCGATCGCCTGCGCGAACTGCCGTTGACCGTTGATCGCCTGAAAACGGGTACTCCCCCGCGCATCGACGCCCGCAGTGTCAATTTTGAACATCTGGACAAGCAGTTTGGTGACACGCCGATGCCAGTCATGTCGTACATGGGCAAGGTGGAAGATCATCCCGAGCAGGTGTGCTGCTGGATCACCCACACCAACGCCCGCACCCACGAGATCATCCACAAGGGGCTGGATCGCTCGCCCATGTACACCGGTGTGATCGACGGCATTGGGCCGCGCTATTGCCCATCGGTGGAAGACAAGGTGCATCGCTTTGCCGACAAGGATTCCCATCAGGTGTTTATCGAGCCGGAGGGGTTAACCACCCATGAGCTCTACCCCAACGGCATTTCCACCAGCCTGCCCTTCGACGTGCAATTCGAGCTGGTGCGTTCCATTGTGGGCTTTGAAAATGCTCACATCACCCGTCCCGGTTACGCCATCGAATACGACTTTTTCGACCCGCGGGATCTGAAATACAGCCTGGAAAACAAGTTTATCCACGGTCTGTTTTTCGCCGGTCAGATCAACGGCACCACCGGTTACGAAGAGGCCGGCGCTCAGGGGCTGCTGGCCGGTGCCAATGCGTCGCTGATGGCGCAGGGCAAAGAATCCTGGACGCCGCGCCGCGATGAGGCCTACATCGGTGTGCTGGTGGACGACCTGATTACCATGGGTACCCGCGAACCCTACCGTATGTTCACCAGTCGGGCGGAATATCGTCTGATGCTGCGCGAAGACAACGCCGATCTGCGTCTCACAGAGCAGGGGCGCAATCTGGGCCTGGTGGACGATGTGCGCTGGGAGTCTTTCTGCAACAAGCGCGAGGCCATTGCGCTGGAGCAGCAACGCCTCAAGGACACCTGGATTCAGGCCGGTAGCGAGGAAGCCAACTCCATCGTTGACCGTCTGAAGTCTCCGCTGACCCGCGAGTACAGTCTGCACGATCTGCTCAAACGTCCCGAACTGACCTACGCCGATGTGGGCAGCCTGAAAGGCGAACCTACCGAGAATCCGCAGGTTCGTGAACAGGTTGAGATCGATGTTAAATACGCCGGTTACATCGACCGTCAGCAGGAAGATATCAATCGTCTGCGTCAGCACGAGAACACCGCGATCCCGGCGGAGTTTGATTACAGCGTGGTCGAGGGCTTGTCCAACGAGGTGAAACAAAAACTCACGGAGGGTCGTCCCGAGACTCTGGCTCGAGCCTCCCGTATTCAGGGCGTGACGCCGGCGGCGGTGTCGCTGTTGCTGATCTACCTGAAAAAACACGGTCTGCTGAACAAGCGAGCGGCGGTATGACGGCAGTGGTCGCGGATAACCGCCAGGCACTGGCGCAGCGTCTGCTCGCCGGCGCCGGCAGCAAGGGCGTTGCTCTGAGTGAATTGCAGGTTGAGCGGATGCTTGAGTACATCGAGCTGTTCAACAAGTGGAACAAAACCTACAATCTGTCGGCGATCCGCGACATCGAATCCCAGGTGGATCGCCATCTGCTCGACAGTCTCAGTGTCGCCCCCCACATTGACGCCGATCATCTGATCGACGTGGGCACCGGCGGCGGTCTTCCCGGTATTCCACTGGCCATCCTGTATCCGCACAAACGCTTTACCCTGCTCGACAGTAACGGCAAAAAAGCGCGTTTTCTGTTTCAGGTGAAAACCCAGCTAAATCTGGACAATGTGCAGGTGGAAAATCGTCGAGTTGAAGCCTTTCAGCCCGATGAGCCCTTCGATGCCGTGATCAGCCGGGCTTTTGCCAGTCTCAAGGACATGACTGATGGTTGTCGTCACCTGCTCGGCGACGATGGCGTTTTTTACGCCATGAAGGGCATCTACCCCACAGATGAGTTGAGCGCACTGGAAAAAAACTATAAGGTTTCCCAATCTTATCCCCTGCAGGTTCCCCGCGAAGAAGGTGAACGTCACCTGCTGGTGCTGACCCCCTAAGCCGGGCGCGCACCTGGCGGTCGACGCTGTTTTTTCGGGCAGCCTGTGATTTACGCAGGATTCATTACGCAGGACACTGACTTGATAAAAAAATACGCCATTGCCAACCAGAAAGGCGGGGTCGGCAAGACCACCACCTGCGTTAACCTGGCAGCTTCACTGGTGGCCACCAAAAAACGTGTGTTGCTGATTGACCTCGATCCGCAGGGGAATGCCACCATGGGCAGCGGCATCGACAAAAGCGATCTCGAACTCTCGATTTACGAAGTACTGGTCGGTGCCTGCAAAGCCGAGGATGCTCTGGTGACCTCACCTTCGGGCCTGTATTCGGTATTGCCCGCCAATGGCGATCTGACCGCGGCCGAAGTGGAAATGTTATCCATGGACAGCAAGGAGCGGTTGCTGAAAAATGCCCTGGCGCCTCTGGAGGGGCAGTTTGATTACCTGGTGATCGACTGCCCGCCCTCGTTGAACATGCTGACCGTCAATGCCCTGACCGCCTGTGATGGTGTGATTATTCCCATGCAGTGTGAATATTACGCACTGGAAGGTTTGTCGGCTCTGGTCAACACGATCAATCAGATTCAGGATTCATTGAACCCCAGTCTGTCCATCGAAGGTATTTTGCGCACCATGTACGACCCTCGCAACAGCCTGACCAACGATGTTTCCGCCCAATTGGCGGAATACTTCGGTGATGCGCTCTACCGCACTTGCGTTCCCCGCAATGTGCGACTGGCCGAGGCGCCCAGCTTTGGCCAGCCAGCGCTGGCCTACGACCGTCAGTCCAAAGGCGCCATTGCCTATCTGGCGCTGGCGGGCGAAATTCTGCGGCGCAACGAAAACCTGCGTGTGGATGATGTGGTGCAGGTCTAGTTCTGAACTGACTGGGCGCCCGACTGGATCATCGCCCGGCGGCTGCGACTAAGACAAAACAGGTTACAACAGAGATCAGTTCGGCAGCCGGATTGACTCAACCCCACTTTCGATCAAATTGATTTAACGGACAGGATCAGACTTGCCATGGCAGCAAAAAGAAAAGGCTTGGGACGCGGCTTGGATGCACTGCTGAGTGGAGCCAAGGGAGCAGAGGCCAGCGAGGCCATTGCCGATGTCTCTACCTCGGAGTCGGAAGTCTCTGCTGAAGAACAGCGCGATGGCAAGCTGGCTCAGTTGCCGGTAGAGTTTATTCAGCGCGGTAAATACCAGCCGCGGCGGGATATGCAGCCTGAAGCTCTCGAGGAGCTGGCGGAATCCATCAAGGCTCAGGGCGTGATGCAGCCCATTGTGGTGCGTCAGATCGGTAAGGACGCCAGCGGGACCGAGAAGTACGAAATTATTGCCGGTGAGCGCCGCTGGCGAGCTACTCAACTGGCCGGCCTGGACAAGATTCCCTGTGTGATCCGCGATGTGCCCGATGAAGCTGCCATCGCGATGGCGCTGATCGAGAACATTCAGCGCGAAGACCTCAACCCCATGGAAGAGGCTTTCGCTCTCAAGCGCTTGCAGGATGAATTCGAACTGACTCATCAGGAAGTGGCTCATGCGGTGGGTAAATCCCGCACCACCATCACCAATCTGTTGCGTCTGATGTCGCTGACGGACGATGTCAAAATCATGCTCGAGCACGGCGACCTGGAAATGGGTCACGCCCGCGCCATGTTGTCACTGGATGCCGCCGAGCAGCGAGAAGTCGCTCGTCAGGTGGTGTCGAAAGGGTTATCGGTACGCCAAACTGAAGCGTTGGTGCGCAAAGTTCAGCAGGGACAACCGCAGGTGGCGGTGGCCGAGAAACCCAACAATTCTGACGTCCTGAAACTGGAAGAAGCGCTGGCGGAAAAAGTGGGTGTGCCGGTTTCCATTTCTCACAGTGCCAAGGGAAAGGGCAAACTGGTGCTCAGTTACAGCAGTTTGGACGAATTGGACGGTATCCTGAATCACCTGGGTTACACCCCCTGATAATCGATAATGTAGTGGTCGCCTCTTCTTTGAGCCACTAGATCTGGAGTTGGGGGTTGAATGTGTCGCTTTCATGCTGCGTAAATCCATGAAATGCGGAGATTTTAACGTGTATCCGCACCGGATTTAGGTTGATTGACGATGTCCTAAACCCTATAATTCGCGACGCCTGATTTGATGCCCTTTTGCGGGGTATGAAACGGGATAAACGGAGAGCTAACGGAGTGTTGGCCACGAGCGTTACCAGAGAAGTCGCCTTGGCTAATATCAAACGACCTCCAATCTACCGAGTTACCGCAATCCAGAGTCTGGTGTTGTTGTTGATAAGCGGTGGATGGAGCTTTATCGATACTATCGTCGCCTGGTCTATACTGGCTGGCGGGGTTATCGCTGTCATCCCACATCTCTATTTTACCGTTTATGCTTTTCGCCATATGGGAGCGCGCGCATCTCGAGAGATTGCTCGCTCTTTCCATCGGGGTCTGGCGGGCAAGTTTGTGTTAACTCTGGCGGGGTTTGCCTCCGTGTTTCTGGTGTTCCCGGCCAAACCGCTGGCCGTGTTTAGCGGTTATATCACCATGCTGTTTTTACAGTGGTTTTTGGTGGCGAGGGTTGTCAGCCGTCGGCTTTGAAGAGTAGAGACGGGATTCGGTTGTGTGTTTTTGACACGATTTGTGAAAAAAAATGTTTAGCTATCTGTCGTAAAAAACAGGTCTTAAAGAGTTCTAAAAGCAGTCTTTGCGTATTTCTCAAGCGCAGAGAAGGGTTTTAAAACTTTTTAAAACTTAAAGGTGCTTGAGAAAACTATGGCAAGCGAAGAACTCACTCAAACGGGTTATATACAACACCACCTGCAGAACATGGCTTATGGCAAGTTGCCAGAAGGTTACGTTCGCGCTGATGGCAGTGTTATGGAGCAAACCGCCTGGACTTTGGCGCACTCTTCTCAAGAGGCGACAGATATGGGCTTTTGGGCAATTCACCTGGATACGCTGGGCTGGTCTATTGGTCTCGGCTTGATCTTTGTTCTGTTGTTTTCACGTGCAGCTAAAAAAGCGACATCTGGCGTGCCTAGCGGCTTGCAGAGCTTTGTGGAATTGATTGTTGAGTTTGTTAACAACATCGTTGCCGATATTTTCCACCACAAGAACCGTATGATTGCCCCTATGGCCTTGACCATTTTTGTCTGGGTCTTCCTGATGAACCTGATGGATTTGATTCCGGTGGATTGGTTGCCGGTAGCTGCGGCCCAGGTGTCGGGCGACCCACATCTGTTCTTTAAAGTGGTGCCGACTACCGATGTCAATGCCACCATGGGCATGGCTCTGACGGTGTTTATCTTGATGATTTTCTTCAGCATCCGAGCCAAGGGATTACTGGGCTTTGTCAAAGAGCTGACTATGCACCCTTTCCACACTGGTAAGTGGTACATCGATTTTACCGTGCTGCTGCCCATTAACTTTCTGCTGGAAACGGTTGCGCTGATTGCCAAACCAATTTCACTCGGTCTGCGTCTGTTCGGGAACCTCTATGCCGGTGAAATGATCTTCATTCTGATTGCATTGATGTACAGTGCCGGTCTGGTAATGGGGCTCTTTGGTGGCGTACTGCAGTGGGCCTGGGCTGTGTTCCACATTCTTGTGATTACTCTGCAGGCGTTTATCTTCATGGTGTTGGCCACGGTCTACATGGCCATGGCGCACGATGACCTCGATGAGCAACACTAATTTACTGATTCTTTAACCCTTAACTTTTCAATTTAAAACTTAACTACACTACTAGGAGAAACTCATGGACAACATTGGTCTGGTTTATATGTCTGCTGCTCTGCTGATTGGTCTGGCTGCTCTTGGCACCGCCATTGGCTTCGCCCTGCTGGGCGGCAAATTGCTGGAAGGTTCTGCCCGCCAGCCAGAGCAAGGCCCTGCCCTGCAAACCAAAATGTTCCTTATGGCTGGTCTGCTTGATGCTGTGCCGATGATCGGTGTGGGTATCGCCATGTACCTGATCTTCGTTATCGCTCCGGGCCTGGCAGGTTAATCGACCCCCCCTTTGCTTGTCTTTCAAATTCTTTAAGCAAGAGGTGTTGGTGTGAATATCAACCTTACTTTGATAGGCCAATCGATAACCTTCATTGTGTTCATTTTGTTCTGCATGAAGTTTATATGGCCTGCGCTGATTTCCATTATGGAAGAGCGTGAAAAGAAAATCGCCAACGGTCTGGAAGCTGCTGATCGTGCTGACAAAGATCTTGAGCTGGCTCAGAAACGAGCGACTCAACAACTGCGTGAAGCAAAAGAAGAAGCAGCGGCAATTATTGAGCAGGCTAATAAGCGTGCTAACCAGATTGTTGAAGAAGCTAAAGGTCAGGCTGTCGCTGAAGGCGATCGTCTGAAGGCTGCGGCTGAAGCACAAATCGAACAGGACGTTAACCGCGCGAAAGAAGAGCTTCGCGGTAAGGTTGCGGCGTTGGCGTTGGCCGGTGCAGAAAAAGTACTGGGCGCGTCTATCGACGAGAATGCTAACAGCGAACTGGTAAACCAGTTAGCCGCCAAACTGTAAGTGAGGTAAAACATGGCCGAACTTACTACTTTAGCCAGACCTTACGCAAAAGCTGCTTTTGAATCCGCCCTGGCGGCGGATCAATTGCAGCAGTGGTCTGACATGTTAAATCTCGCGGCTGCGGTATCGCAGCATGACGGTATGGTTAAGGCACTGCTCTCTCCAGCCCTGACTGCAGATGAGAAAGCTCAGGCTTTCGTTGATGTCTGTGGTGATGAGCTGAATGAAGGCGGTGCAAACCTCGTTAAAGCTCTGGCCGATAACAAGCGTTTGACACTTCTGCCTGAAATTCAGCAGTTGTTTGAGATGCACAAAGCCCAGCGCGAGCAAACTGTCGATGTGGAAGTGACCACAGCGTTTGAGTTATCCGGCGAACTGCAAGATAAATTGGCGAAGGCACTGAGTGCCAAGCTGGACCGTGTAGTGACTTTATCCACCGCGGTGGATAAGGCAATTTTGGGTGGCGCCCTGGTACGTGCAGGCGACACAGTAATTGACGGTTCGGTGCGTGGTCGTTTGACCAAGCTCGCCGAAGCAATGAACTCCTAATCCGGCGAACGCCGGGCAGGAATTGAGGAACAGAGCATGCAGCAACTGAATCCTTCTGAAATCAGTGACATTATCAAGCAGCGCATCGATGGTCTCGATGTTTCTGCCAAAGCCCAGAATGAGGGCACCGTCGTTTCTGTAACCGACGGTATTATTCGTATTCACGGTCTGGAAGACGTGATGTACGGTGAAATGGTCGAGTTCGAGGGCGGTGTCTTTGGTATGGCACTGAACCTTGAGCGCGACAGTGTTGGTGCGGTTGTACTGGGTGATTACGAAGGTGTGGCAGAAGGCCAAACCTGTAAGTGTACCGGTCGTATTCTGGAAGTACCTGTTGGTGACGAGTTGCTGGGTCGCGTTGTAGACGCACTGGGTAACCCTATCGACGGTAAAGGTCCTGTAGGACACAGCAAAACCGACGCCATCGAAAAAATTGCTCCAGGCGTAATTGAGCGTAAGTCTGTTGACGAACCCGTTCAGTTTGGTCTGAAGTCTGTTGATGCCATGGTACCTGTAGGTCGCGGTCAGCGTGAGCTGATCATTGGTGACCGTCAGACCGGTAAAACAGCAATTGCTGTTGATGCCATCATCAACCAAAAAGATTCCGGCATTAAGTGTATCTACGTTGCCGTTGGCCAGAAAGCTTCTTCTATTGCGGCTGTTGTTCGCAAGCTGGAAGAACACGGCGCAATGGATCACACCATTGTCGTTGCCGCAACCGCCTCCGATCCTGCAGCGATGCAGTTCCTGGCTCCGTTTGCCGGTACGACCATGGGTGAATACTTCCGTGACCGTGGTCAAGATGCTTTGATCATTCACGATGACTTGACCAAGCAAGCCTGGGCATATCGTCAGATCTCCCTGTTGCTGCGTCGTCCGCCAGGTCGTGAAGCTTATCCTGGTGACGTATTCTACTTGCACTCACGTCTGCTGGAGCGCGCTTCCCGCGTTAACGCCGAGTACGTTGAAAAATTCACCAATGGTGAAGTGAAAGGCAAAACCGGTTCTTTGACCGCACTGCCAATCATTGAAACCCAGGCTGGTGACGTATCCGCGTTCGTACCAACCAACGTGATTTCCATTACCGATGGTCAGATCTTCCTGGAAACTGACATGTTCAACGCCGGCATCCGTCCTGCAATGAACGCCGGTATTTCGGTATCTCGTGTAGGTGGTTCTGCTCAGACTAAAGTGATCAAGAAACTGTCCGGTGGTATTCGTACTGCTCTGGCTCAGTATCGTGAATTGGCGGCGTTCTCTCAGTTCGCTTCTGATCTGGATGCGGCGACCAAAGCTCAGCTGGATCACGGTGAGCGTGTCACCGAGCTGATGAAACAGAAGCAATACGCACCACTGAGCATCGCTGAGATGGGTGTAATCCTGTACGCAGCCAACGAAGGCTACCTGCAGGACGTTGAAGTTGCCAAGATCGGCAGCTTCGAATCTGCCCTGCTTTCTTACATGAACAGCGAGCACGCTGATCTGATGAAGAAAGTGAATGATTCCGGTAACTACAATGACGAAATTGAGTCCGGTTTCAAAGCAGCCCTGGAAAAATTCAAGTCTTCCCAGACTTGGTAAGCAGCATTGTTAGGCGCTTTGGATGAATCTGGTCAATAGCATGAAGCTGAAGCGCTTAGCGAAAACTGACACTATTTTGAATTTTTTTGGGAGCTGGTAATGGCAGGCGGAAAAGAAATACGTACTCAGATCACGAGTATTAAAAATACGCAGAAAATCACCAGCGCCATGGAAATGGTTGCCGCGAGTAAAATGCGTAAAGCGCAGGACCGCATGCAACTTGGTAAACCTTACGCCCAGCGTATTCGCTCGGTGGTAGGTCATATCGCCAACGCCAATCCGGAATACAAGCACATGTATCTGGAAGAGCGTGAAGTAAAGCGTGTTGGCTTTATTCTGGTTTCCACTGATCGTGGTTTGTGTGGTGGCTTGAACGTTAACTTGTTCAAGCGCGCTATCAAGTCCATGAAAGAGTGGCACGGTCAGCAGATCGAAATTGATCTGTGTTTGATTGGGGCAAAAGCTGCCGCCTTCTTTAATAGTTATGGCGGTAATGTGGTTGCTGCAGTTCGTGATCTTGGTGAAGAACCAAGCGTTGCCGATTTGATCGGTAGCGTGAAAATTATGCTCGACAGCTATGCCGAAGGAAAAATTGATAAGTTGTTCCTGGTGGGCAATGAGTTCGTGAATACCATGACTCAAACACCCCAGGTGGATCAATTGCTCCCTCTGGAAGCTGACGATGATGAGAAGCTGCAACACAGTTGGGATTACTTGTACGAACCAGATGCTGAGACTTTGCTAGATGGTTTGTTAACTCGTTACATTGAGTCGCAAGTGTATCAGGCTGTTGTGGAAAATAGCGCATGTGAAATGGCTGCTCGTATGTTGGCGATGAAAAACGCCACCGATAATGCGGGCGACCTCATTGATGGTCTGCAGTTGGTTTACAACAAAGCCAGACAGGCTGCGATTACGCAGGAACTGTCAGAGATCGTTAGTGGCGCTTCAGCAGTTTGATCGAGCGTTTGACAGAATTTGAATTCTAAACTTTTGTAATTGAGGATCCGGAAATGAGTAGCGGACGTATCGTACAAATTATTGGTGCCGTTATCGACGTGGAATTCCCTCGTGACTCCGTACCTAAGGTATATGACGCCTTAACTGTGACTGAAAAGGGTCTGACTCTTGAAGTTCAGCAGCAGTTAGGTGACGGCATGGTGCGCGCAATCGCAATGGGTTCTTCCGAAGGTGTAAGCCGTGGCTTGACCGTCGAGAACACCAACGCCCCAATCTCTGTACCTGTAGGTGCTGAGACTTTGGGTCGTATCATGGATGTATTGGGTAACCCGATTGATGAAGCTGGTCCAATCGGTGAGAAATCCCGTGCAGCCATCCATCGCAAGGCTCCTGCCTATGACGAGCTGGCAGCGTCAGAAGACCTGTTGGAAACCGGTATTAAGGTTATCGACCTGGTTTGTCCTTTCGCCAAGGGTGGTAAGGTTGGTCTGTTCGGTGGTGCCGGTGTTGGTAAAACCGTAAACATGATGGAGTTGATCAACAACATTGCAAAGGCCCACAGTGGTCTGTCTGTATTTGCGGGTGTTGGTGAGCGTACTCGTGAAGGTAACGACTTCTACTACGAGATGGAAGAGTCCAACGTACTGGACAAAGTTGCCATGGTTTACGGCCAGATGAATGAGCCCCCTGGAAACCGTCTGCGCGTAGCACTGACCGGCCTGACTATGGCTGAAAAGTTCCGTGACGAAGGTAAAGACGTACTGTTGTTCGTCGATAACATCTATCGTTACACCCTGGCGGGTACTGAAGTATCTGCACTGCTGGGTCGTATGCCTTCTGCGGTAGGTTATCAGCCAACTCTGGCTGAAGAGATGGGTGTTCTTCAGGAGCGTATTACTTCCACCAAGACCGGTTCTATTACCTCGGTCCAGGCGGTATACGTACCTGCGGATGACTTGACTGACCCTTCTCCTGCGACCACCTTTGCTCACTTGGACTCCACTGTTGTACTGAGCCGTGACATCGCCTCCAAGGGTATCTACCCTGCGATCGATCCACTGGACTCATCTTCACGTCAGCTGGATCCGCTGATCATCGGCGAAGAGCACTACTCTATTGCCCGTGGTGTGCAATCGGTTCTTCAGCGTTACAAAGAGCTGAAAGACATTATTGCGATTCTGGGTATGGATGAGCTGTCAGAAGAAGACAAGCAAACTGTATCTCGTGCTCGTAAGATCGAGCGTTTCCTGTCTCAGCCTTTCCACGTAGCTGAAGTATTTACCGGTTCACCTGGTAAGTACGTTTCCCTGAAAGATACCCTGGCTGGTTTCAGCGGTATTCTGAAAGGCGACTACGATGACCTGCCTGAGCAGGCCTTCTACATGGTTGGCAGCATCGACGAAGCGGTAGAGAAAGCTAAGAAGATGTAAGGGGCGATCGCTGTTAGTGTATCAACAGCGATCTAACTCTGGTTGTGGCTAGCTTTTCCACAACCTGAAACGAGGCGAGAAATATGGCTATGACTGTCCACTGTGACATCGTTAGCGCAGAAGAAGAGATCTTTTCCGGTTTGGTGGAGATGGTAATCGCTGCGGCTACGGAAGGTGACGTAGGTATTACCTATGGCCACGCCCCGTTGCTGACAGCTCTCCAGCCTGGCCCTGTTCGTGTGATTAAGCAGGACAGCACCGAAGAGGTTTTCTTCGTATCCGGCGGCTACCTTGAGGTTCAACCCTATCAGGTGAGTATTTTGGCGGATACCGCACTGCGTGCTAATGATATGGATGAAGCTTCAGCTCTCGAAGCCAAGCGCGAAGCTGAGCAAGCACTGACTAATCAGAACAGCGATTTTGATTACAGCCGTGCATCTGCTCAGTTGGCTGAAGCCGCTGCGCGCCTGCGTACCATTCAGGCAATGCGTAAAAAGTCGGGTTAACCGGTTTAGAGCGTGGTTGCAGGAACAGCATGCAGGACGAAAAAGGGTAGCATTTAGCTACCCTTTTTTTATGGCATTTTGTGTTAGATTGTAAGCCCATGAACTGAGATGTAATGGATTGGGTGCAGTAAAACCAGGCGTCATATAAAACTTCTTTTTTTATACCGATCTGTATCAATGACTGCGCTGCACCTTGCAATCTGAGGCTCTGAAGGCAGCTGGAGCATCAATCGACAGGAAGAGATAAAACGATGTTAGATATTGTGGTACTTGCTGCGGGTAAGGGAACCCGTATGAAATCCAGTTTACCGAAAGTCTTGCACCCTGTTGCGGGCAAGCCAATGTTAGGCCATGTGCTGGATTGCGCCCGCAGCCTGAATGATGGAGAAAGCTCCGTTAATCGTGATACCCGTTTAAATGTGGTGATCGGTCATGGCAGTGAACTGGTGGAGCAGCAATTTGAAGCGGACGATGTCAGCTTTGTTTATCAGCATGAACAGTTGGGAACCGGCCATGCGGTACAACAGGCGTTGCCCAATCTTAGAGCTGGCGCGGTCGTTCTTATTCTATACGGTGATGTTCCACTGATTCAGAGCGACACACTCAGCAAACTGATTGCCGCTGTTAATGAAGAATCCATGGGCCTGTTGACGGTTGAGTTATCCGACCCTACTGGCTACGGACGCATCATTCGAGACGAACAGGGACGAGTCACTGCGATTGTTGAACAGAAAGACGCCAATAAAGAACAGCTGGAAATTAAGGAAGGTAATACCGGCGTTATGGCGGTGTTGGCGGATGATCTGCTGCGTTGGTTGCCGCAACTGTCTAACGATAATGCCCAGAGTGAATATTATCTCACCGACATCATTGCCATGGCACAGCAGGAAGGCAAGGTTATCGTTGCTGAGCACCCGGGCAGTGAAAACGAAGTACTGGGTGTGAACAACCGTCAACAGCAAGCTGTACTTGAGCGCTTCTTTCAGCAGCAATGCGCCGAGCAATTGATGACCGATGGCGTAACACTGATTGATCCGCTTCGCTTTGATTGCCGTGGGAATCTTACCGTCGGCCATGATGTTACGATTGATATCAATTGTATTTTTGAAGGTGACGTCAGTCTGGGTAATAACGTGGTGATTGGCGCTAACTGTCAATTGATTAACTGTACCATTGCCGATGGTACTGTGATCAAGCCTAACAGTATTATAGAAGAAGCAACTATTGGTGAAGCGTGTGATGTTGGACCCTTTGCCCGAGTGCGACCCGGTACTGTTTTGGCGAGAGGTGCGAAGCTGGGCAACTTTGTGGAAACCAAAAAAGCCAACATTGGTGAAGGCAGTAAAGTGAATCACCTCACCTACATTGGCGATTCTGATATAGGCAAAGGTGTTAACGTCGGTGCAGGTACCATCACCTGCAATTACGACGGTGTGAATAAATTTAAAACCATTATAGGCGACGACGCCTTTATTGGTTCGAACAGCAGTCTGGTCGCACCGGTGAGTATTGGTGCAGGCGCCACCGTTGGTGCAGGTTCCACTATTTCCGGCAACGTGGGGGATCACGAGCTCGGCGTGGCCAGAGGTAAACAACGAAATATCCAGGGATGGAAACGACCCACCAAGCAATCATAAGCTTTAGCATCGTTAGATGCTGGCGGGTGTTTTTAGTGATTCAGTCAGATTAACTGCGTACAGCAGATGGAAACCAAATTATGTGTGGAATTGTCGGCGCGGCAGCCCAGCGAAATGTCACCAAAATTTTAGTAGAAGGATTAAAGCGCCTGGAATATCGGGGCTATGATTCCGCCGGTATCGCCGTGATTGACAACAGCGAACTGGTACTGCGCAAAGCGTTGGGTAAAGTGTCTGAGCTGGAAGATAAATGCATCAATAACCCGGTAAACGGTGTCGTCGGTATTGCTCACACCCGCTGGGCGACCCACGGTAAACCGTCTGAGGTAAATGCCCACCCGCACTACTCCGATCATATCGCCGTCGTGCACAACGGCATTATCGAAAACCATGCGGAATTGCGTGCTAATTTACAAGGTAAGGGTTACGAGTTCCTGTCGGAAACCGATACCGAAGTTGTCGCGCATCTAATTCACAGTCTGTACGAACAGTGTGGCAGTCTGAAACAAACCCTGCGTAAAGCCATTACCTATTTTGACGGTGCCTACGCGCTGGGTGTGGTGTCCACAAAAGAACCGAATACCATTGTGTGTGCTCGCAGTGGCAGCCCGCTGGTGCTTGGTGTAGGGATTGATGAAAATTTTATCGCGTCGGATCAATTGGCATTGCGTCAAGTTACCGATCGTTTTATCTATCTGGACGAAGGTGATCTTGCAGAAATTACCGCGGACTCTATCGATATTTTTGATGTGGATGGCAACGGTGTCGAGCGTGAAACGGTCCAACTGACAGACGCGGAAGAATCCGCGGATAAAGGCGAATACCGTCACTACATGCTCAAGGAAATTTACGAGCAAGCCACCGTGTTGCAAAACACATTGCAGGGGCGCGTCAGTAAAACCAGCGTGCTGGAAGAAGCCTTCGGCACTGAAGCCAAAGCGATTTTTGATCAGGTGGAATCCATACAGATTCTTGCCTGCGGAACCAGTTTTCATGCGGGTATGATTGCCAAATACTGGTTTGAAGATTGGGCCGGTTTGCCTTGCGCCGTAGAAGTGGCCAGTGAATACCGTTACCGAAAAACAGTAGTTCGCCCCAACACCTTGTTTGTCACCATTTCTCAGTCCGGTGAAACCGCTGACACCCTGGCGGCTTTGCGCAGCAGTAAAGAATCCGGTTATCTCGCCAGTCTGACGGTGTGCAACGTTGCCAACAGTTCTTTGGTGCGTGAATCCGATCTGCGTTTGATGACATTGGCAGGGCCAGAAATTGGCGTGGCTTCCACCAAAGCTTTCACCACACAGTTGGTCGCGTTGCAGTTATTGGTAATTGCGCTGGGTCGTCGCGGTTGTTTAACGGCAGAAAAAGAAGCCGAGCTGGTTTCCGGTTTATTGCAACTGCCGGAACTGTGTCAGCAGGTTTTGGATCTGGATGCTCCGATACAACAGATGAGCGAAGCGTTTGCCGAAAAGAATCACGCTCTGTTTTTAGGTCGCGGTGTACAGTTTCCGGTGGCTTTGGAAGGTGCGCTCAAGCTCAAAGAAATTTCCTATATTCACGCTGAAGCCTACCCTGCCGGTGAATTAAAGCACGGTCCGCTGGCGCTGGTGGATAGCGATATGCCGGTGGTTGCGGTTGCGCCAAACGATGAATTGCTGGAGAAACTGAAATCCAATCTGGAGGAGGTTCAGGCTCGCGGTGGCAAGCTGTTTGTCTTTGCTGATGCCGAGTCGGGTTTCATAAATGATGACAGTACCACGGTTCAAAGTTTGCCACATGTGCCGCTAAATATTGCACCGATTATCTACACTCTGCCCTTGCAACTGCTGTCCTATCATGTGGCGGTATTGAAAGGCACCGATGTGGATCAGCCGAGAAATCTGGCCAAGTCGGTCACGGTAGAGTAAGG